>CAYWOV010000228.1:0-5743 GCA_964459965.1 uncultured Planctomycetaceae bacterium
GAAATTCTGCTGAACTCGGGTGACCGAATTCGGGTGGGCAAACTCGACTTCGAACTGGCGATCGGGGAACCGGTCGCCGCGACTAGCGCCCGGAAAGGCACTGGCGACTCATCCCACCAGTTACCTAGCCTCGGACTCGACGCTTCGTCCTCCGAAACGGGGGCCTTGGGAACAAACGATACTTCGTTTGAAATACCCGTTCCCGCCGCTCCCGAAGACACCGGTTCAAGCATCATTGCCGAGTCGACGACGCCCGTTCCGGCTTCTCCGGCGGGCGCCTCCCCCTCGAATGGTGATTCAACGGTTGTTTGGACGCCGCCGGCATCGCCGCAGTATTCGCCGGAAATGTATCCCCAGATGGGAATGCCGTATCCGCAGGCGCCGTATCAGCCAGCCTATCCCTATATGCCGCCGGGGATGGGGTACCAACCGCAATATCCTTATCCGCAGATGCCAATGGGCTACGGCGGAATGTATCCGCAGATGGGCGCCCCGATGGGGATGTATCCGCAGCCTGCCCCGGTTTATTCTCCCCCATCTCAACCAATTGCCGAGCCGGAACCACAGGAAGACGATCCGGGCAATTCGGCAATGGACATCAAGTTGCCCGATCCAAAAACGACCGGTGCCAAGGCTGCCGCGCCGCCACCTCCTCCGCCCGTGCCAGAACCGGCAAAGCCGGTGGCGGAAGCCTCGACCGATGGCAATCCGCTGGGTACCGCAACCGAAGAAAAGAAGCCCGAACCACCGCTCGTCAAACCGTCAGAAGGTGCAGCAGACATCTTGAAAAAGTATACTCAACGACGTCCCGTTTGATTGTCTGCGGATTGCCGCAGACGGCCACGTCGGACTATGAACGTCGGAGTTGAGCCATGAGCACCGATGGAGGCGACCATCAACGTCGCTACCGCGAATTTCTGGATCTGATGCCTTTGACCCTCGCCCTGGCCGGTCTGCCGGTCAGCGAATTGGGCAAGAACTTCAACGAAGACCAGATCGAAGTTCGAGTCTATACGCTTCGCCATGCCTATCGGGCGGCCCGCCAGTTCGCCCGCGAGATCGTTCATGGCGGTGGCACCGGAGCGACGACCTAAAACGAATGAAGGCCTCATCAATCGATGTCGCCGTTGCCGAAGCTCGGAATTGAATGCCCGGTCGGACCGGCAATTCCGTCGCGTGGTGATTGCTGAAACCCACGGCGGAAGGCCCTGGTATCTGCTTGTTGAAGCACAGGGGGTCGAGTGACCGACGATGCAGCCCTGGTCCAACGGTGTCTCGGCGGCGAAGAGGCTGCCGCGCGCGAATTGGTCGAGCGGTTCCAGGCCCTTGTTTTTTCCCTCTGTTTTCGCATGTTGGGACAACGAGAGGACGCGGAAGACGTTGCCCAAGACGTCTTCCTCAGAACGTTCAGGAGCCTTAAGGGGTGGGATCCGACGCGATCACTAAAACCGTGGATTCTGGCGATCGCCGCCAATCGCTGTCGGACGGCTCTCACTCAGCGGCCCCGAATTCCCGCCGGCGGATCCTTGCACCTCGATCAGGCGGTCGCCGCCAACCCCAATCCCTCGCGGGATCTCGCCGATGAATTGGAAACGGCCGTTTGCGAGCTGCGGGACGATTACCGTCTCTGCTTTCTGTTGTTTTATCAAGAGGATCTCAGTTGCGCCGAAATCGCCAACGTCATGAACTGCCCAGAAGGGACGGTTAAGACTTGGCTTCACCGGGCACGCCGGGAGCTGGCTGATCGGCTTCGGCGACGCGGAGTTGTACCCCATGTCGAATATCAGTTGCACTGAGTTTGTTCGCCGACTCGAGCAAACGGTCGAATCGCGGCGGCCCGCGGAAACGTCCGAACTTCGTGCGCATGCCGCTGAATGCGCGGCATGCCGGGCGGAGTGGCTCGATGCTCTCTTGCTCGATGGTGCGGTGGCAGAGTGGCAGAAGTCGGGCAAGAAAATCGTCCCATTGGTCGATTTGACGGATGCCATTTTGTTTCGCAAGACCGCGTGGCAGGAAGCGGCAATCTCCGTCTCGTTAACACCTTTCGCGACGCCTCCCGTCGACAACGATTTCAACACGGAAAAAGACGCGACCGGCAATCGGTTCCTCGCGCATGTCGCCCCTGCGGCGTCATTCCAACCCGCGCCGTCCCGCCAATGGCTCGGTCGCCGAACTGCCGCGGTCTCCGTGGTATTAGTCGCAACCGCAGCTTGCGTCACCGTGTTCGGGGGTCGCCTGATTCAGCCGAAAGGTCAAGTCGAGACGATTGTTCGCTCGGTTCCACTGCAACCAAAAGTCGCCGTTACCCATACAACAATCAACGCGCAAAACGAGCATCCTGAACCGAGTCGAATCGTGCGCAACAATGTGGTACCCATCAAGCCCGCTGCCGAAGAGCCAGTCCAGGCGATGGTACAAAACGTCGAGACCGCTTATCTCGACTTGGCCAGTCAGGCCGCCCATGCGGTCGCAGGAGCAACGGTCCTAGTCCCGCGGCCCAGTTCGGTGGATGCGACAACAAAGTCCGGCGACGACAACGACAGGTGGGTCGACGATGTCGGCCGTCAGTTTGAGCCGGTGAGCAAGAATCTGAGCCAGGCCTTTCAATTCCTTATTAAGGCTGTGCCAGCCGACAAGGCGCCCGCCACGTGACCATGCACATTAAATCGCGATTTCTGCGGCTGCTTTTTTTCGGCGTTATCCTGGCGGCCGCGCAGGTCCTCTCTGCCGATGAGTTGATGGACCGGCTGGTTGGGCTCGTCGGGCGCGACGCCGGTTTATGCGTCGAAGTTCCCCGTCTGGACGAAAACCTGTCGGCATTCGAGCAGGGCGAATTCTTTAAACGTCTTGAAAACTCGAAGATTTACGCCGAATGGAAGACGGGCAGCCAGTACCACCGGGTCGCGGAGCTCGCGGCCGTCGTCGAGAAAAGCACGGGTAAGCCGGCCCGGCAATTCGTTCGCGAGATTTTTGGGTCGGCCGTCGTCGTGGCTGCGTATTCGGAGTCGGGGCCGAAGATATCGGCTATCCTGATGTCGCAGGCGATCAATCACGAGGCGCTCGACGCCGCGATCGCGGCATGGAATCGCGTGGAAACTCCTCACATCGAGGCGATCCAATACTCGGGTCACACCTATTACCGGCGATTATGTGCGGCGAAGCCCGGACGTGAGGCTGTCACTCTCTACTACGGGACACTCGATCGGACGCTGTTACTCTCCGATCGGGAAGAACTAATTCAGCTCGCGATTTCGCTTTCCAATCGATCCGTTCCCAACGCCAGCCTGCTGGATTTGCCGGCCTATCAACAGGCTCGTCGTGCTCTCGGCCCCGAGTGTGCCGCCCGGGCGTATTTCAATCCGCGCGCCTTTGACGCCATGCTGGGGATCGGCGTCCATCAGACCGATCATTCACAAGGCGCTCAACAAGCGGCTGGTCAGCAGCGCTCAAGTGTTTCCGACGAATCCGCCAAGGTGGCCAATTCGCCCGTCTGCCAAACAATCCAGGCTGCCTGGCGACGTTGCGAGTGGTTAGCGATCGGCGTCCAGGTTGATCGCGGGATCGTGTTTGAAGGAGTGGTCCAGTACCGAACGGACGGCATTTCCGACGGCGCGCAACGCCTGATCCGCGCGATGTCGGGACCTCCGGAATTCTTACGTCTGGTGCCCGCGGATGCTTTCGTCGTGCTGGCGTGCCGGCAGCCGTTCGGCACTTTTTTGCGTCACATGCTGATTGGCCAGGCCAAAGAGCAGCACTCGTCCGATTGGGATTCGTTCCGTCAAGTGAGCCGCGGAGTTCTTCTCGGGCTCGACCTCATCGATGACGTCCTGCCGGCATTCAGGGAGAACTTTGGGGGATACCTCGCTCCCGGAAAAGGCCTGAAACAGGACGAGCTGCCTTTCGAGGGACTTTTGGCAGCCGAGCTTCCAATCGCGGAGGCGTCTGCCAATAGCCAATCGTTGAGCTCCGAGCGGCCGGGCACTTTGCCAACCACGAGCCATGCGGCAGTGCCCGCCGCCCAGGAACCTGGTTCGGCCATGTCAGGAACTCGTCCGTCCGTGCGCGATGCAATCGACAACGGATTGAATATGGGCCTGAATTTCGCGGCTGCCTATTTCAACATGCGCGCGACCGGCGCGCCGGCGGTCGTTCGTAGCGAACGCCCGCAGGGAAAGGAAACTCGAATTCGCTGGATCGAAGGGCTCGGACCCTACGAGCCGGCTTATGCGCTGACTTCGCGTTTTCTCGTCTTGGCGACAAGTCCTCAAGCCGCGCGAAACTTTGCAAAAACGGACGCGAAGGACCATGCCCAGTCCGTTGGACAGGCGTCTGGCTTCCGCATTCCGACGGCGGTTGAGGAGCTGGCAAAGCGATATTTTCCGTCGGAAAACCAAGTCCTCTTCATCGACACGGCCGCGATTCGGCGATTTCTGCACGCCCACGGTCCGCAGCTCGTCCAGCACGCCATCCGCGTCGGCTCGATCCCGCCGGCCCATGCAGAAAAGACGTTGGCCAAGTTTCTGGACGTGGCAGGGCTGTTCGATACCGTTTTCGCCGCCGCGCGCGTGGGGGACGGCTCAGCCCGCCTGGTGATCGGGGGCATCGTCAATGGCCCGGCAGACCGAGAAACCGCGGCTGCTCGCTGACGGATCGCTCGATCGCTCGGCAAAACCGGACGATGCGGAATAATCGGCTAAATTGCCCCGTCCGCAACAATCACCGAGTTTTCCAGAGTTTCTTAGGTGCTTCCTTGCGCCGGATTCGATTTTCGCGGGAATAATTGAAGCGGCTTTTTAAGGCAAAGGATGCACGCGTTATGATTCGACCCTCAATCGCACCGAGTGAGCTGAAAGTCGACCGCCGGCGCACTGGCCGTCGAAACGTCGGCGATCGTCGCCAGTCCTCCCCGGCGACGTCCGGCTCCTCGACACCTTTTACCGGCACCGAACAGCGCCACTCCGAGCGTCGGGCCAAAGTTGAACGCCGCCGGCAAATCGACCCGACCACCTGCGAGCGCGACTACTCGGAAGAGCAAGTCGAGTTCATGAAGGCGATGGATCTCTATAAGCGCCGCAGCGGCCGCCAATTCCCGACCTGGAGCGAAGTTCTGGAGGTCCTCCAGAACCTGGGCTACCGCAAGGTCGCCGTTCCGACTGAGATCTATCAGCAGGCGTCGGCGGTCAAGGGCTAGGGGTCGGGGTTCATTCGGCGTCCGAATTTCTCGTTCGGAATCCGTCCCACGGGGGACTTTTTTGGCTTTTTTGGGGTGCTAAAAAAGGGCGCACCACCCCAAAAAACTCTGCGCAGCAGCGAGTCGTGTCCGCTTTCGGCAATGCTGGCGGCGGTCTCGACATAAACGATCCCTCTGCAAAGCTTTCCGTCGCAGGACGAGCACGGGCCGGCAGTCAGCGCGAAAACTGTGGCGTTGTAAGTCATTGTGCAATAATAGTTTAAAAACTGAGCTTGATGTTGCACGCAAGCTTGTGTACACTAGGGCTATCAGCACTGAACACGGCTGATTCCCAAGCGGCTTGGATGCCCTTTTTCCGTGACGGTCAACGACGAATTGCGGCACCCGCCTTCCTAACTCTCTCCGCGGTCATTTGCCGGTCTGCTTTGGTTGAAGCCCGGCCGACGCGAACGCACCAACCTCAATCCGCACTCCTCGTCGTCCGTCATTCCTTCCTTGCCGCTTGTTCCAAATAAACGTCCACGCGCAGCCCGACCGGGAAATTGAATTCCG
>CAYWOV010000229.1:0-5722 GCA_964459965.1 uncultured Planctomycetaceae bacterium
CGGACCGTTCACGGACGGCCCACGCGGTTTGTCGACCGTGCACCAGCCTGAGACGGGTCCGCTCGATGTGTCGACGACCTATCAGTCAGGCGATAAAACGTTGGCCTGGCGCGTGGTCAAGAGCGATCACATGTTCGACTTCACCAAGACGTTTGGCCCGTCCAAGAATTCGTCCTTCTACGCGTATTGCCGGATCGAAACACCGATCGCCCAGCAGATGCTGCTGTTGCCCGGCTCCGATGCCGGCATCAAGATTTGGCAAAACGGGCGGCTCGTCTGGACGCATGACGGTGTCCGCGGTGCGCTGCCGTTGGAAGACGTTGTCTTTCTCGATCTTCAGCCGGGCGGCAACGACCTGTTGTTTCGCGTGAACTCTGTCGACGGCACGTGCGGCCTCTACGCCCACTATCGCACGGCCAGTGCCGTGAGCGCGACCCTGCCGGAGCGAGTCGGCAATGCGACGCTTCGGGATCGGCTGAAATCGGCCGGCGGCGCGGCGGCACCCGTGGGTCCGGAATTCCTGGCCGTGAATTGGCCAAACGCCGTGAGTCATGGCGACGCCGAACGGGGCCGCAAGCTGTTCGGCGTGGACGGCATCGGCTGTGCGAAGTGTCACGCGATTGATAGCCGCTCGGCAGCCGTCGGTGGGCCGAGCCTGGCCGGCGCGTCGGCCCGCTTTACCGTCCCTTATCTGGTCGAGTCGGTCCTGGCTCCCAGCCGCACCGTCTCGCCCGTCTTTCGGTCGACCCTGTTTGTGCTGCGCGACGGTAAGACCTTGTCCGGACTGGTTCTAGGCGAGACGTCCGGGAAGATCGAGCTGCTCTTGCCCGACGCGACGCGAAAGACGATTGCGGTCGCCGACATCGAAGAGCGGAAGCTGCAAGACCTTTCGCCCATGCCGGCAGGCCTCGTCAAAACGCCCGACGAGCTGCGTGATCTACTGGCCTATCTGCTTTTGGCCACGAAATAAGAGCGGCCGCCCGGAAAACCTCGCTTGGCGCAATTCGCCATTCCGGGCAAAATTCCGACCCCAATTATCGGTCAGCTCGCGCGCCAACGGATGCCGGAGACTCGGACATGAGGCCACGGATCGAAGAAGAAGAGGAAGAGCGGGAAGAAAGGGAATATCGCCATCGACGCCCCGATCGCGATCGCGGCCGCGGCTACAGAGGCGGAACGCGGCGTGATCACGTCGTGGTCTCGACGGCGATCATTGGCGTGATCCTGTTCCTGATTCTCGGGATGCCGTACATCAAACGCCATTTGGCGACCGAAGCCTCGATCCTCAACGCCATTGGCGGAGGCGACCTCGGACCGGAGTCCGATCGCGAAGCCGTTCGCCAGTGGCTTCGCGACAACGACGACGATCCCCATCCCCGCGAGATCCGCTGGTGGCCGTCCCACGAGCTCGGCAAACTGGATCGCGAGCGTCGCGAAGCATCCCGAGAGGATGCCCCGGTTGAACATCGATCGGGCGACCGCGTCTGCCGGCTCCAATACCGCGAGCAATCCGCCGACGGCAACGAAATCACCCGCGACGATTTGTTCCTGGTCAGCCACGGCAAAGTGCGTCTGCTGGCGAAGGACTCGTCACTGGCGCTCGCCGCCCGCCGGTCGTTTGCCGACGACGACGGCGTGCCCTGACGCATCCCGATCAGCAAGGGGCGACGCGGGAGCCGATTTTGACGGATCGCGCGGCACGAACTTGTACGAGTCGATGGACTCGATCGCCATCACGGTCCGCTCATCCTGCCGCATGCGCGGCAGCGACACGCTTTCGCGGCCGATCAACTCGTAGCGATCCTGCATGTCCGCCAGCCAGCGCGCGAACTTGGCCTCGTCGAATGTGAACCGCGACTCGCGATAGAGCACACAGCGGAGTGGCCGCGAACGGGAGACGCGGCTCATATCGGGCGCTCGCAAATGATTGCGGCTCTTTTCGACGGCCCGATTACACAGATACTGAGCCGACCAACTGAGATTCCGGTATTGGTCGGGCACAAAATCGAGACCGAGATCGCTCTTCACGCAGGCGACTTCCTCGTCGCGTGCGACAGGGAACCAGAAGCCTTGTGCGAACGCCCGCTCGCGATAGTCCGACTGCGCTTTATACGGCAGCGCGACGTCACGCAAAACGACGCCCAGACCGATCGCTGCTAAGAGCGCAGAAGCAAACGCGAGGGACCGCCGCACGGGAATGCCCCGCCTCGACCACCACGCACACGATTCGACGACGCCCACGGCCGCCAGACAGCAGATGGCGGGCGCCGCGTACTGCGAGAACTTGACGTGTCCGCCGTACGGATATTTCTGCAACAGAGCGGCCAGAAAATGCAGTCCGCAAGGCGCGAGCAGTAATCCAAGTAACACGAGGTTCCGTCGCTGCCAGAGCCGCCAGATGCCGACGAGCACAAAGATCAGCGTGAGGCTGCTGGCCCAATTCGGGCCGCCCACGGGATACGCGAGAAAATCGCTGGCGTGCGTCTGCAGCAGCCAGAACGGCAGCTTCCATGGTTGGCGGACGGGCGGGAAATGGACCTGCCAAAAGCGAGTCATGAATTCGCTCTCGGCTCCGGCCTGCACGCGGCCGCTGAGCCAGAAGCAAAAACCGAATCCAGCGATCAAGGCAGCGTTCCAGACCGTCCAGGCACGCCATTCGGACCTCGTTCCGCCGCGTCGCCCAAGGCACGCGCCAATCACCAGACTGAATCCCCCTGCGGCGAACACGGCCGGATACGACAGCCCGATTGCCAGCGGCGTCAAGCAGGCCAGCCACCACAACCATCGGCTGTTGCGCTGCTCGAGGTACTCGACAGTTAGAAACAACAGCGCCAGCGACACGAACAAATCGGACCCATACGGCTTGGCTTCAGCCGCATAGCGGATGCCCGGATATGAGACCGCGAAGATGGCGACCGCTACCATGAGGCTCAGTCCGGAAAGCAGCCGTGACGCTGTTCGGCGGAAGAGGAGAACGCTGACGATCGAGCAGGCGAACGGAAAGAGCCTTAGCGCCAGTTCCGAAAAACCGAGCAACCGCACGGCCGTCCGTTCGATCCATAAGAACAAGAGCGGCGCGACCTGATGATAGTCGAGCGGCCGCAGCAGCTCCGTGTAGCTGCGGCTAATGAAGTTCACGCAGAGAAAACTCTCGTCATCCCAAAGTGGAAAGCGCACAGCGTAACGCATGATCCGGGCGAACAAGCCGAGCAGGACGAAGAAGCCGATCCAGCGCCGCAAGCCGGCCGCGTTGAGAACGCCTCTTTCAGCCACGTCTGGAGCATCGCGAACCAGCCAGGATGCGGTCCGGGCCTGGGCAGCATCATCGGCCGCAGACGCCGTCGCCCCAATCAATCGCCGCCAAACGCCCATTTGCCCCCTCCTCCGTCGCGTCGAACAAACGCGCCGGGAGAGGGCATCTACTGAAAATCGGCAAATGGGTCAATCCGGCTCGCCGAAGCGCGAGCAATGAGGCGATTCGTGGCAGGCGCAAAAACAAACGGCGAGGGCCGGCGCCCTCGCCTTTCACAAGACCGCGGATTCGACCTCGTCGGAGGAGCCGCTTAGCGCCAGCCGTAACCCCAACCCCAGTAGGGTCGCACCACAACTCCGACCGCGGGACCCGGCGGAGGCCCATAAGCGACCGGCGGCGGAACCGTGGCGGAAGGCGGCGGAGTGGTCTGCATCACCTGGATCAGGTAATCGCTGACGCCATTTGCCTTCAATTGGACGATTGCGTCGGGCGTCGTGTCGAAGCGACCGCCGCGCGAGTGGATGCTGTTGATAATTACCTCGGGACTCAGCCCGCTTCGCACCATGTAAACCACGTCGGCATTGGTCAGCGCGGCTTGGTCAGCCTGTGCCTGAGCCTGCTGGTAGGCCGCTTGGGCGGCCTGGGCGTTTTGCTGGTTCTTTTCGTCCTGAGCGTGGCCGACGAGGGCACCGCCCAAGCCGCCGGCAGCCGCACCGATCAGGGCGCCTGCGGCCGCATCGCGTCGCCCGAAGGCACTGCCGACGATCGCACCGGTGAGGGCTCCCAGGCCCGTCCCAACGACCGCTCCGCCGACAGCATTGCTATTGTCTGTCGTTTGGCAACCCGTGCCGAAAGCGCACGTGGAAACCAAAAGCCCGCAAATTACCCATCGTTTCCTGAACCACATGGCTCAATTCCTTTCGATGCCGGTGGTCCGGCCAAGTCGCGGCGCGGCCGGAGTCCCTCAGATTTCAGTCGTCACAGAGCCAACAGTGACTTGAGTGGGGTTTGACTCCAACATCTATTTCGGTTACGGCGAGACTTGCGATTTCGCAAAATGAACAAATTGGGTAAAGGCAGTGGGCAGGGCCGCGAAAACTTGCGGCAATAAAAATGGCATTCGAAAGAGGCGATACGCCTGCGCGGGCCGCGAACTTATCAAAAAAAGAATCGCTTGAGAACGGAGATTCTTGAGAGCGGAAATCGGAGTTGGCAGGACTACCAGAGTTCAAAGATGAACTTACGTTAACACATCCCGGACGACGCGGCCGTGCACGTCGGTCAGGCGGAAGTCGCGGCCTGCGTAGCGATACGTGAGATGCTCGTGGTCGATCCCCATCAGGTGCAGGATCGTCGCGTGGTAGTCGTGCACGTGCACGGGATTCGCCACGATGCTGATGCCGTGTTCGTCCGTCCGGCCGTAGGCGGTGCCCCCCTTGACGCCGGCCCCAGCGAGCAGGGATGTGAACGCCGCTGCGTAGTGGTTGCGGCCTTTGCCGCCGATTTTATCGGTCCAAGGCGTGCGGCCGAACTCGGTGCAAATCGCGACGAGCGTGTCTTCGAGCATGCCCCGCCGCTTGAGATCGGTGATCAGCGCGGCCAACGGTTGGTCGACGCGAAGCGCCTTCGGTCGGTGGTCCTGCATGTTGCCGTGCGCGTCCCAGTTGTTGTTCGACCCCGAATCGACGAGTTCCACCGTGCGGACGCCGTTCTCGATCAGCCGCCTCGCGACGAGACATTGCCAGGCGAACGATTTGTTGTCATGTCGACGCACGCCGTAGAGGTCCAAGGTCTCCCGCGTCTCGCGACCAAGGTCGAAGACCTCGGGAGCGACGCGCATCATGCCTCGGGCGATATCGAAACTCGTTTGCCGTGCCGCCAGGTTGAGGTCGCCGGGCCGGGCCGCCGCATGCAGCTCGTTGGCGTCGCGGAGCATGCGTTGTTCAAGGTCGTGCAGGCCGATAGTCGGAGCTGACGAGTTCAAATCGGGAATGGGCCGGTCGCCCGGAAAGATGCGGACACCCTGATGCACGGGGGGTAGAAAGTTGCTGTCCCACACCTGCGAGCCGCCGTAGGGCGGATGCTCACACAGAACCACATACGACGGCAGATTCGAATTGAGCGTTCCCAATCCGAAACTCAGCCACGCTCCAATGCTCGGAAGCGGCACGGTAGCGGAACCCGTGTGCATCGCCAGCACGGATTGAAAGTGTTCGATGATGTCGGTATGCAGGCTCCGTATCACGCAGAGTTCGTCAGCCACGCCCCCCAAATGCGGAAACAGCTCGCTCATCGGCAAGCCCGACTCGCCGTGCTGTGTAAAACGGAACGGCGAAGACATGAGCGGCAACGTTTCAGTCCCGCGCAGATGGACGGCCGAGACGCTTTTCCATTCGTCGACTTTGAGTCGCGGTTTGGGATCGAACGTATCGACGTGCGAGAATCCACCCGTGAGGAAGACGAAGATTA
>CAYWOV010000230.1:0-5721 GCA_964459965.1 uncultured Planctomycetaceae bacterium
CGAGCTTTCCCGCCTCGATCTTGGAGAAGTCGAGAATCTCGTTAATGATCGCCAGGAGCGACTCGGCCGAATCGCGCGCCGTTTCCAGGTATTGCCGCTGTTCCCGATTGAGATCCGTGTCGAGCACGAGGTCCGTCATGCCCAGCACGGCGTTCATTGGCGTGCGGATTTCGTGGCTCATGTTGGCCAGGAACGTGCTTTTGGCCCGGCTGGCGGCTTCTGCCGCCTCCATGGCTTGCCGCAGTGCGGCTTCCATCTCCTTCCGTTCCGTGATGTCGACGCCGACTCCCAGAATGGCCGGCTTGCCATCGTACTGGATGACGGCCGCTGTGAAATCAGCCCACAGTTCCTTGCCTTGCTTGGTCAGGATCTTGATTTCATATCGAGAGGTCACGGCCTCGCCACGCTGGCGCGCAGCCGAACGCGCGAGAACGACCTGACGGAAATCGGGATGAACATAATCCATGAAGCTGCGGTGCAGCAGTTCCTCGCGCGAATAGCCCATCATGGTCACGGCGGCCGGGTTGACGTAAACGTGTCCGGTCCCTTGGAAGATGGCCACCATGGTGGGCATGGTCTCGGCCATGGTCCGGAAACGCTGCTCACTGACCGCGAGTGTTTCCTCGGCTTTCTTGCGTTCCGCAATCTCGCGTTGCAACTCCTCGGGCCGGCGGAGGGCGAGGATTCGCGGGATAATCGGGATCAAAGTCAAAACGGCCGTCCAAGAGAGGACGGCGGTCAAGATCCACATGAACGCGTTGAACCGATAAACGGGCCATTCAATGACGATCGCCTGGAGCAGAAACAGCGTTCCCGTCGTCAGGAGGAATCCCTCAAACACCCAGAAGGCCCGCGAAACGCGAGAATTCTTGCGGCGGAGGATGAAGTAATTGACCGCGACCAGGGCGGTTGTGAAGGCGGCCCAAGTCGCCAGAGCCGAGAGGATATGCAGCCAGATTAAGGTCCGGCTCCAATTCTCAGCTTGAGAGAGGGCCTTGAACCCTTCCGCTTTGAACAACGACGAAATGAATTCGAGCACGTTACGCGACCCCGCAAGACTGCCTTACAGCATAGCCTGCCGCAAGCCCTTGCGAAGGGAACCAACCTGGAAAGGAACCCTCAAAGGTTCCAGGAGAGCAGGCAGAGGACCGCGAACACGGCGGCCATCGAGATCAGAATGGTCAAGAAAAGCCGGGCGGAACGCCGCAGGATCTGTGGCGGGTACTCGAACCGAGTCGCGCTGTACACCAGGCTGACGGCGACGGCCAACGGCAAGAGATACCACGCCACATGCATTCCGTTGGCTAGTAGCAGTAGTGCGTGCATTGTGACGATTCCTCGGCCTGACGCCCATCTTTGGCAATCAGACTCAGCTAGAAAATCTATTTCGTGTCTATTTCGTGGCGAGGCGATCCGGAGTTTTGGCGGCGACCGTCGGAGATGGCTTTTCGACTCCCGAAACGGGAGCGGAAGACGCGTTCTGTTGCGCACGCTCCTTCGATTCCGAATCGCCGTAGCCGTACGCGGGTCCCTCAACAGCATCCAGGATTACGAGAATATTGAGCAGACCGGCAATCATCGTAAAGGTCATGGACAATTCATAAAACTTGCCAAGCTGGCGGTGCAACTCGAGAAGATAACCTCGATCGAGATCCCGATCGTCGTCATCCGGAGGTGCCTCGAATCGATCCCAGAAACTCCGGGGAATGCTCCCCCGGAGGCGTCCCACCGGTCGCGCCGGACTCTTGCCGGCATCGACAACCTCCAGCTCAATACCGCGCTCGGGATCGGCCATCACCGGCTTGCCGAGCCGTGGCACGTCGCCGAGTGCTAATTTGATGTCCTGCGTCGGGCCCTTCTTGGACGTGATCGTGCCGACAAATTCGCCGTGCATCGTCCGCCCCTCAGATCGCTCGGCATTGGGCTGAATTGAAATTCGCCCGGTCACTTCTCCGTTCGGAATTCCTCCCAGAGGATCGAGCATCCGCAATGTTCCGGTGAAGGGCGCATTGAGTGGAGCATCGATGCCGGCTTGATCAATGTTCTCGCGACTTTGATAGCGGCGAGATTGAATCAGCGAGGTCCACGCCGGCAAGCCGACGAAGAATTGCGCGTAGAACGGGTTCAGCATGTTGAGCGGGTCGCGTTTCCAGTAGACAACTCCCCAGTCGCCCACTTCCATGCCGAAAAAGAAGGTTCCCAGTACGCACAGGCCGCAAACAATTCCCTTGAACCAACGGCCTTGGTAAAGATGTCCCGCTCCCGGGATCAGCAACGCAAAAACCCCGGCCAGCCACCGGTTCTTGAACGGGATACGCGGATCGAGCATTTTGTGGCGGCTTTGGGGAACTCTGGACCATCGGCGCACTGAAACCGCCGCTATTTTAGGGAGTGCCCCGAATCAAGGCTAGTGCTGAGTAATCGCGTTCGCTCCAGCACTGAGAAGCATTTTCGTCGAAAATTGAGCCGGCGCGCCGCGGATGAAATAGTGCGAGCCCGAAGCGCCGCAATCGCTGCTGTTTGGTTACAATCGCGGGCGGCCGTCCGCGCCTGCGGGGCAACGCACATCTGGAAATTCGGGCCCGTTTCGAGACAGCTCCATGGACGAATCATACGACTATGGTCCCGCTCGGGGACGAATTCGATTGTTGCCGATTGCGATCGGCCTGGTGTTGATCTGCTTCACGGCGCTTCGCGGCTGTCAGCAAGGACCGTTCGGCCGCCATCAAATCGTCGGCATGAAACCGGAGCAGGAAGCCGCGCTCGGAGCACAATCCTACACCCAGGTGCTCTCGCAATCGCATGTCGTCGAAAATCAGCCCGTTGTTGAAGTCGTTCGTCAGTTGGCAAAGGACTTGATCCTGGCGTCTCGCGATCCCGGCTTTGTGCAATACTCGGGTCTGCAGCCGCCCGACTTCCAATGGGAATGCAACGTCGTTCAGAGCAATGAGGTCAATGCGTTCTGTCTGCCGGGCGGCAAGATCGTCGTCTACACGGGAATTCTTCCGGTGGCCCAGACGGAGAGCGCCTTGGCTGCCGTCATGGGACACGAGATTGGGCATGCCCTGGCTCATCACGGTGCCGAGCGGATGGCGCAGCAACAAATGGTGCAGATTGCCGAGTCGTCGACAGCCGGCGCAATCTCCGACATGGATCCGCAAAAGCAACGAGAAGTCCTCGGAGTTATGGGCGTGGGCGGAAAGTTCGGCGTGCTTCTCCCGTTCAGCCGCAAGCACGAGTCGGAGGCCGACCGCATCGGAATGCTGCTTATGGCCGTCGCGGGGCGTGATCCGCACAAAGCGGTCGAATTCTGGCAGCGAATGGCAAAGGCCAACCGCAGCGGCAAAAAACCACCCGAATTCATGTCGACGCATCCGAGCGACCAACGGCGGATTCAGGATTTGGAATCGTTGCTCACCGAGGCAATGCCCTTTTACGAGCGTGCGCCGCGGCAAATCGCTGACAAGCTACTTCCTCTCGGTGGCTCGACTGAGCAATCCGCCCAGCGCGAGGACGATGGGACGGCGGCCGGAGTGAATGACGAGCGTGGCCCGGCGATGTCGCCGGCTGGAATTCCGCGCAAGGTCGCTGCCGTGCTGAAAACAATCGATGAATCCCATCAGGCCCCGGAGGGCTACGAAGGTGGACGTAAGTTTCTCAATCTCGGCCGGGACGGAGAACAGGTTTTGCCGCGCTCTGATGCGCGAGGCGCTCAAATTCAGTATCGAGAGTGGGACGTCAATCCTCACATAGCCGGCAAGAATCGCGGGACCGAGCGGCTGATTACGGGCTCTGACGGCAGCGCTTATTACACGCCCGACCATTATCGAACCTTTCTCCGCATCCGTTGATCCCATGGACGCCGAGCAACTCTTTCAACGATCCGACGTGTGTCAACACTTGTTGGTGGCGACACTAAGTGAAACCTGCGATTTCGCCTGGTCGCTACAACGATCTCCGGGCCGACAAGCGGTCGTGCGGTTGCTGCGCGCCGCGAAGGCGCGAACCGTCCCTGCGTTATTTGACGAATTCGCCGCCGCGTTGCAGTTCCCGTATTACTTTGGCGAAAACTGGGACGCACTGTATGAGTGCCTTACGGATCTCGAATGGCTACCCGGCGACGCAAACATTCTGTTCATTACCGACTCTCAATGGTTGCTCGATCGCGAATCATCGGAAAAATTTGCCTTACTTCTCGACGTGCTGGAAAACGCCGCCCAGCGCTGGAATGCCGGCGAAGAAGCCAGCTCGGAACCGCCTCGAGCGTTTCACTTCGTCTTTCAATGCTCGCCAGAATCGGCGCCCGCGTTTTTGACTCGGATCGAAGCGGAGGGCCGAACACTCGATCGCTTGAATTGAATAGCCAACTGACCCGCCCAACCCGACAAGAGAAGGTCGAATTCGCAGTGTCGTGTTCGTTACCAATGAACAGCCGCGAAGTCCAAAGATTCAACCGCGGTGAGGAGAGCGCAGCCCATGAAAGCCGTCGTGTGCAGGTCGTTCGGGCCGCCTGAGAATCTGACTTTGGAAGATGTTCCGGACCCCGCGCCAGAGCGCGGACAAGTCCTGATCGACGTCCACGCGGCCGGCCTCAACTTTCCCGACGTCTTACAGGTTGCCGGCAAGTACCAGTTCCAGCCCCCTTTTCCGTTCACGCCCGGATCCGAACTCGCCGGGATCATCACCGAAGTCGGCATGGGCGTTAGTGGCGTCAAGCCAGGTGACCGCGTGATGGCCCTGACGGGAACAGGTGCCATGGCCGAATGCGCCGTCGTCGACGCATCTGCGGTCGATGTCATTCCCGACGCAATGGATTTCGATACCGCCGCGGCGCTGGGAATCGCGTACGGCACGTCTTACCACGCACTGTCACAGCGCGCGCAATTAAGGTCGGGAGAGAATTTGCTGGTTCTAGGCGCGAGCGGCGGCGTGGGCCTGGCGGCGGTCGAAATCGGCAAGACATTCGGGGCGCGGGTGATCGCGGGGGCCAGCACCGACCAGAAGCTCTCGATCGCCAAAGAGCACGGCGCGGACGTCCTGGTGAATTACAGCCGGGGATCTCTCAAAGACACGATAAAGGAGTTGACCAATGGCAAAGGAGCCGACGTCATCTTTGATCCGGTGGGCGGCGAGTTGTTCGACCAGTGCACGCGTTGCATCAACTGGAACGGACGTCTTCTCGTGGTCGGCTTTGCCAGCGGAACTATTCCGAAATACCCCGTCAATCTGGCGCTTCTGAAAGGCTGTCAGCTCGTGGGCGTCTTTTGGGGCGAATTTCGGCAGCGTGAGCCGCAGATTTATCGAGAGAATTGCCAGTCCTTGTTCGAGCTGTTTCGCCAAGGAAGGATCAAACCGCTGGTCTCACAAGCCTTTCCGCTGGAACGCTTCGCCGATGCGCTCAACGTATTCGTCAGCCGGCAAGCGGTCGGCAAAATCGTGCTCCGTTTAAAAAATGGCTAATTGTCCACTACCAAATTGCAAACATGGAGAGGATGGCGAAAATCGGCAAGACGGTATCGCACTCCTCTGTTGGCGAATATCAACGATCCGTTATACTTCGCGTCTCACCTCTCTCCCTGTCCGTCTCCTCCCTTCATGTGGATTGTCTTACCTGAGACTGGTTCCAGGCCTGGATCCCGGCAACGGGCTCAATGGTTCGGAAGAGCGTTCTCTGCTGACGGGCATCTCGACGGATGGCCTGCCAGACGAATGCCGTTTCCA
>CAYWOV010000231.1:0-5721 GCA_964459965.1 uncultured Planctomycetaceae bacterium
TATATACATATGTACCGATATCGAATGTCAATTTGATTCGCCGCCAAATCGCCGAATTGGCCGCTTTGGACTTTTTTTTGGTGTTCAGATCCCCGGTGCGCCCCAAAAAAGCCAAATAAGTGTACAGAAACTGCACAGTTTGGGGCTCGAATCGGACGGTCCACCGCGTTTCGGATCAAAGTGATCCGACCGCTTGAGTCGTCGGTCGCAGCTGCGAGAGGTAAGTGACGAACTGGGAGTCGTACTCCGGAATGTCAGCTCGCAGGCGATGGCTGATCAATTTCGGATGCGGGTTGGTCCGCAATTCTGCCAAATAAGTCACCAGCGCGCTCTTGGCCTGGGGCGTGCTATTGAGGAAAAAATGCACCCAGGCCCACGACTCCTGGTAATCGGCCCGTTTCATTTGGCCCGAGTCGTCCAGGTTTTCCAGACGCTTCAGATCGGGCCGCCACCCGCTGGCGACGGCCTGGGCAAGGTGCTCGGCGTAATCGTGGTTCATCCCGCCCGGCTTGGGACCGGCCACCTCGAAATATTCCGCGAGTCCCTCATCCAACCACAAGGGGACACGCTTGAGTCCGGCATGGAGCAGGCCGTGCGTGTATTCGTGCCGCAGATCCTCGCGGACGTTCTGGCCCCAATGCGTGTAGACGGCCAATTCTGTCGACGTGCCGACGAAATAAGCGCTCCGCGGCGGCAGCCTGGGATAGGTCGCGTTCATGTAACGGCGGTATTCGGTCTCGTTGTTAAAGAGGTAGACCACAACCGGATCGCGCTTGACCGGCAAGTCGAGGATGCTGGTGACTTGCTCGCGGAGCCCGTTCAATTCGCGGATGAGCTCGTGGTCTTTTTGCAGTTTGAAATCGCTCAGAACGAGCAGTTGATCGCCGGGCACGGAATAGCGGATGGGAAGCGCCACTGCCCGGTCGACCGTCTGACATCCGCTGCACATCGACACGGCAACGGCGACCGCGGCCAAAATAATTGCGGCCCCGGACCGAAGGCGCGCGACTCTGCCCGTGGGCGCCGCCGGTAACGAATGGACGGTCGCCTTATTTCTCGCCGCCAACTCGGCTTTTACGGCTCTCCAGGTTCGCCGTGCCTCGGCACCGCAACGGGCGCCGAAACAGGCTCGCAAAAATCGCATGCGGTGGATGGGCCGGACTGCGGAAGCCCTCGCAAGGCTCGTCTCGAGCTGCGAAAGTTCGAGAACGATGTGACGCGGCTTGATCCGACGCTTGCGCACAATGTTCTGAACGGCCGCAATTTGAACGCGCGGGTCATTCGGCTCCACGCCGACAAGAATATTCGTCGTCGTCAGCTTGCCGTGGACGAGCGAAAATTGATGCAGGCGTCCGACTTCAGCCGCCAAGCGGCGCGAGACGCGATCGATCCATGCGTTTCGACTAGCGAGATCCAGGCCCGGCAGACAGTGGGCCAAAAAGACGGCCAGCGTCACCAGCCCGTCGGCCGGTTCCGATACAAGAAATTCGCGGACGCACGAAAGCGTTCGGGACTGCACGTACAGCAACGGGCGGACTGCGCCAATGCGGCGACGAATGAGGGCGTGCCCCATTTCCCAGGCCCGTCTGGTTTCGGACCAGCGGGAGATAAACAAAAAATCGCGCCAACCGAACGGACGATTTGTCTCGCAGACATCGCAGGCGACGGCTTTCCCCCCAACGGGCAGATCCACCACGGCCGCGCGGCCATCTCGCAAGCGCCGGCGCCAGAACCGGATCGTGCCCGCCTGAAACAGGGCATCCGGATGGTCCCGGAACTTCAAAACATTGGCCTGACCCAATGCGGAGAGTCCGCGGGCCTTCTGCCAGCCTCGGTCGGCAACAATCAACCGCCGATGCGGTCGTTGCCATTTGCGATCATTTTGGATCTGTTCGCGCCGTATCGCGTGCACACAAAATGCCTCGAGACGCCGCGCGGTCTTCCTGAGATACTCATCGCCGTGCGCGAGCCCGAAACCCACGAGGCGGGAATCCGCGGCGGTCGCTTCGGTCCAATAGGCGGCGAGGAACCGTCGGCGTTCCGATCGGCCAGCAATCACGTTAAACGAATTGTAAAGTCCGAAAAGATCGCCCCGGGCCATCCAGAACGGAAGCAGCCGCCGTCGGCGGACTCGCTGCAAATCGATCAGCGAGAGCTGAATTGGTGTGTTCGGAAGAGTCGCGACGAGAATGTTTGCCGGATGCAGGTCGCCGTGTGTCAGACCGTGGCGATGCAGTCGACCTGCCAGCCGCCCCAGCGCGTCGGCCAGGTCGCGACGAAGTCTTGCAGAGTCGCCGGGTGACGATGTTGGCGCGGATGCGAAGAGTCGTTCGCGCAGAAACTGGTCGAGTGGGGGAGCATTGGCGATTTCACGCGTCAGCAGAAAGCTGTCGCGAATAAACAGACCTTTGCGTGTTGTGCCCAGGACGGCAGGGACTGTGGTTTGGATACCAGCCGCGGTGACCTGAGTGCCTGCGGCGGCCTCGCGCTCCGCCGGGCTGCGACTCAGCAGGTTTCTGACGAGCGCGCGCCAATCGGGGATCTTGAAATGCTTGAGAAAAAATGTCCCGGAGGGGAGTCCGACCCGGTAGACCGTGCGATGCGGCCCGGATTTGACAACCGTTGTTCGCCCATCGGGGAAGACGCCCTCCGGCAAAGGAATTTGTTCGGCCAACAGCTCGCCAACGATTCGGTCATTTCCGCTCCAATTAACCCCCTGAAGTGGAATCGCCGCGGGCTCGCGGCGCGATGGCCCGCGACAGGCCGCAACTGTTTGTATTTGGGTCGCTGCTCGGTTCATCCGGCGGTTTTCCCATCGACCCGTTGATCGGTTCCAACGACCGGAGCCAATGCACCGGCCTTTTCACCAGGCTGGCCCGAAAGACGAGAGCCCATGCCCCGCCTATTTCAATTGAAGGTCGTCGTCCGGCCTTTCGGCATTGCTGAACTTTCGAAGGAAGTCGCGAAGCGAGTCAGCATTGGGCAAGCCGATTAAATCGCTGCGGCCATGGGCCACCAGTGAGCGGACCAATTGCGGATGCGCCTGCCAATCGGCGGGCTTCCAATTCCGAACGTCGGCATAAAGGTCTGCAAGTCCGGCTTGGTCCTTGGGTACTACCGCAAGCCCCTGATTGGCGTAGACCACGTGGTAGTTGAAACAAAAGCAGACCAGCCCTCCGCCGAACAGCATTCCACAGAAAAAAATCAAGACTTTCCGCATGTGAGATCGGCTCTGGTCCCCACGTCGGCTTACGCCGGCCCAATCCGCCCAAGAACGCCGCGGGATGTTCGCAAAAAGCGAAAAAGGGGGCAAGATCGGCTGTGTTTGCAGTCAGGCCGATTCAAATTGGTCGCCAGAGGCCAATTGATGACCAGCAAGAAACTCTACGGCCGCCATGGCGCGTTTTCCTTCCGGCCGGAGCCGCAAGATCTCGAGTGGCCCCTGGCCGGTTTGAACGAGGAGCCGTTTCCGGTCGGCTAACAGAATGGTCCCCGGTAACACGTCGGAACTGGTTGAAATACTCGCCGGCACCAAGGCGACTTCCAACACGATCAGGCGCTCGGACTCACGGAGATTCCCCGCCGATAATCCTTTCAAAAGAGTCGTATAAGCCGTCGGCCAAGGCTGAAAGGCACGCACCTGCCAATCGATTTGGGCGGGCGTTTTATTCCAATCAATGCGGCCGCTCTCCTTTTTGAGGCGCGGCGCCCGGCTGACTTGAGACGAATCTTGAGCGAGCGGGACCGTCGTTCCGGCCTCCAATCGGTCCAGAACGGGCACAATCTGTGAAGCTCCAATCGCCGCCAGACGCGTTTCGAGTTCGCCGGCAGTTTCTTTCGGTCCAATCGGCGTTTTCTCGATCGCGAGGAGGGGTCCTGCATCGAGCTTTGGCTCGATTTGAAAGATGGTCACCCCGGTTTCCTGCTCTCCATTTAGAATCGCCGTCTGAATTGGGGCAGCACCGCGATACTTTGGAAGCAGCGACGCGTGAATATTAACGGCGCCGAGGCGGGGCACGCCGATTAACTCAGCCGACAGAATCTGTCCGTAAGCGGCCACCGCGCAGACGTCGGGCGCCAATGATCGCAGAGAGCCAATCGATTCGGGCAAATTGGCCTTTTCCGGCTGAAAAACCGGTATCTGCCGCTCGGCAACCAGCGCCTTGAGTGGATTGACGTGGTGATGGTGTCCACGTCCAGTTCGATCCGGCTGGGTGAAGAGGCCCACCGTCTTGTGGTGACTGTCCAAAATTGCCCGGAACGCCGGCAGTGCGAAGGCACCCGTGCCCATCAAGACGATTCGGAGAGCCATCTTCGCCTCCTGCAAGCCATTAACCGGCCGGGACGGGCGCGGGTTCCAGGCTGCGGAGCGTGCGTTGGATCTCGTCGTCCGGCGGAACGAGACCGGATTCCTGTTGACGTCGAAAATGACTTTCGAAGTCGGCCAACCGCGACTCGAGTTCGCGACGAGCCGCCTCGGTCATGCGATCAATAAACAAAACGCCGTCAATATGGTCGTTTTCGTGCTGCACGACTCGCGCCTCAAGTTCGTCGAGGGCAAGCTCGAATTCCTCACCGTCGAGATCGAACGCATCGACAAGAATTTTTTCCGAGCGGCGGACCTGCCCATAAAGTTGGGGAAGGCTCAGACAACCTTCCTCCTCTTCGGCGCTTCCCTTGCGGCGAAGGATCTCCGGATTTATGAAGATCCGTTCAGCCTCGGTGACGTCGGGATCTCCGGTCACATTGGTAACGAACAAGCGATACGGCAACGCGACCTGGTTGGCGGCCAGGCCGATGCCATTATGGGCGTACATACATTCAAACATTTCGCGGACCGTCCGCTTTAAATCGGGGTCGATCCGCGTAATTGGTTTCGATTTCCAGCGAAGCGCCGGGTGGGGATATCGGATGATCTGCATAGGGAGTAGGCGGAGGAATACTTAGGACTCCCATGTCCGCTGGCGATTATAGGCGCCTGCGGCGCGCGGGTCGAGCGTGCCTCGCGGCCAATCCGATTGCGGCCAGAACCGCGAATCGATACGGTCTCGACCCGATGCGAGCCTAAAAACTCCGATCCAAATGAACCGCGTTTCCCCGCGCATTGCGCCGCGTTTGCCCCGCCGTTCAAGCGGAGAGAGATAAAAGGCCCGCGCGCAACGCGTCAGAACATCCGCGGCTCAGAAGGTCGTCGGCAACCTTTCCGCTGCGGCCAGCGAGGCAGCCGGTGTCGGCCCATAAGCCGCGTTCGACGTCAGCGACGCGCGATTCATGCTATCCCCATCGTAAAACGCGCCTTGCTGCATCATCGGCCCATTCACGCCACAACCACCGTTGGGGCACGTCGGGCAGCTGGGACAGGAAGGAGCCGCCGGATAGGCCGGATAGGCCGGTCCGTATCCGCAGCCACAAGGACTGCTCGGATAACCGCACGAATTGCAGCCACCGTGGAACAGCCCGCAGCAACAGCCGCTGAAGGTCGTCAGGAACGCACACGCGACGAGGAGGAGAGAGAGACGTTTCATTTTTGAACATCCTTTCGAAGGGGTCGGAAGTCCACTGCCGGGTGAGTGAACGGCAGCGATTGCCGGTTTTTGACTTCAGAAGAGACGTCGACAAAACCGGCTGCGGGTCGACTTTGAAAAAAATCAGGAAATTTGACGGGATTTGCTCAAGAAAGTCGGTCGACTTGCCGAAAGGCGGGCGAACGATAGGAAGTTC
>CAYWOV010000232.1:0-5720 GCA_964459965.1 uncultured Planctomycetaceae bacterium
CCAGTTCGTCGTCATCGACCGCACGAGCGTGAGATCGTCCGCGACCGCGCCGGTGTGAGGCAACAACTCGGAAAGCTCCATGCCGCAATCGCCGTGGGGACGGAACCGAAAAGGCGAGCCAAGCAGGTTCGTCGTCGCGTGATCGAAGTGCGCCTCGATTTTTCCGGGATACGGTTTGCCGCTATGCCGCGAAAGCTGCGGCTTGGCGTCAAACAGATCCATCTGGCTCGGTCCGCCGTGCTGAAATAGACAGATGACCGACTTGGCCCGCGGAGTACGATGGGGCGGCACTTGCAGCAACGGATTGGCGCGGGCCGATCCACTCGCGGCCCGGGCCTCGTTTTGCAACAGATGTGAAAGCGCGAAAGCGCCGATCCCGCCGGAATAGTTCGCCAGGAACATCCGTCTGTTGAGTCCAAACGTGCTGGGATTGAAACTCATGCCGATCGCCGCTCCGAGTTCACTCGACGTACAAGAATGCATTGCTCGCCAACAGCATCTGACAGTAATCGTTCCATGCCCGCTCTTTCGAAGTCTTGGAACTGTCGTAGGCTTCCGTCTGCTTCTGAAGAAACTGCAGCGAGGCCTGTTGCTCGACAGGCGTCGGTTCGCGGTTAAAGGCCGTCAGCAACGAGCGTCGGATGTTTTCCGGCGACGAGCCACGCGAGGCGACCGCAGTCGCGAAGGCGGCCGCCCGGCTGCGGACGAAGGCCGAATTCAACAAAGCCAGCGACTGCAAGGGAACCGTCGAAGTGCTGCGAACCGGGCAGTTGTTGACCATCACCGGTGCGTCGAACAGTTCCAGAATCGTGGCGACTTGTGTGCGGTGCTGCTGCAAATAGATTCCCCGGCGGCAAGCCGCCTGCTGTGAACCGGTAACGACCACGCTCCCATCCTCGCCGCGCTCGGTGGGAATGTACGGACCGTAAAGCCGCTCCGAGAGTTCGCCGGAAACGACGAGCATGGCGTCATGCAGTGCCTCCGCGTCCAGCCGCACCAATGGGAAGCGAGACAAAAGCCGGTCGTTCGAGTCGGCTGCCAAAGCGTCCGCACGGGCGGCGCTCGATTGCTCGTAGACGGCCGACAATACGATCAATCGGTGGACGGCCTTCGTGCTCCAACCGCTTTGGCGAAAGGAATCCGCCAGATATTCGAGTAGCTCCGGATGCCTGGGAGGCGAGCCGGCGAGACCGAAATTGTCGGGAGTCGCCACAATGCCCGTGCCGAAGTGTCTCTGCCAGAGGCGATTCACCATCACTCGTGCCAAGAGTGCGCTCGCGCGGGAGTTGGGAGCGGTCAACCAGCGCGCAAAAGCCAGGCGACGGCCTGTTGAATGAGAGCCGGGATAGGGCCTTTTCACGGGCAGCTCAGGCGGACCGTCACAGAGCACCGTCAGGCCGGCGGGAACGACGTTCGGACCAAAGTCGCCATAGTTTCCCCGATTGAGAATGCGGGCCGGCGGTGGCTGGGGCATCACGTCGGTGACCCAGGCCAACTTGTCCGCGTTCGGATCCTGCACTTTCTTGATCCGCTTGCCCTTCTTGCCTCGCTTCGTTTTGTCGGCCGGCGGAGTTGGTTGTGCGACAACATCCTTATGAATTGGAATCTCGCGGAGGCGATCCTTCGGTTTGACCCAATGTTCGGGGTCATACGCGGGAAAGGCCGGATAGAAAATCGACTGCAGCCGATAGTAATCGGCCTGCGAGACCGGCTCGAATTTGTGGTCGTGGCACCGGGCGCACTGGATCGTGACGCCGAACAGCGAGTTCATGGTGATCTGCAGCGTTCCCTGCAGCGCGGTTGCCCGGTCCGTGCGCAACTCGTCGGGATTGCCGTCACTCTCGCTGGTGCCGTCCTGGGCGTTCCGCAAAAAGTGCGTCGCCGCGAGAAGTTCGACGACGCCGGGCGTGATCGGTGCGCCGGCGACTTCGCCGGATAGCTCGTCCCCGGCCAATTGCTCACGGACGAATTGATCGAATGGCTTGTCCGAGTTCACTGAGCGGATGACATAGTCGCGGTAGCGATACGCGAACGGGCGGTCCGAATCGGCGTTGAAATAGCCATTCGAATCGGCATATCCCGCCACATCGAGCCAATACTTGCCCCAACGCTCGCCGTAATGTGGCGATGCCAGCAGCCGATCAACAACCCGCACGTAAGCCCCGGGTGATCTGTCGGTAACGAACCGCTCCGTCTCCTCCACCCGCGGCGGCAGCCCAATCAGATCGAACGTCACCCGCCGGAGCAGGGTCGCACGGTCGGCAGGCAAATTGAAGGAGAGATTCTTTCGCTCGAGTCCCGCCAAGACAAAGGCATCAACTGGTGTGTGAACGCGTTCCGCGTGGTTCACGGTCGGCACGGCGGGCTTGGCAATTCGCCGAAACGCCCAATGATCGGTCGGAGCTGCTATGGTCGTCTTTTTGTCAGCTGCCGCGGGATGGACCGGCAGGCAGGCAACCAAGCCGAAGATTGCCGCCGTTAATAGCTCTTGGCGTCGGTGGACCATTCCCAATTTTACGCCTCAAACAGGCCGAAGCGGCTAATTCATCAATGGACGTTGATGAGAGTACCATTTGAGCCGAGCGACGGGCAATCTTGCCCGGTACGTTCACGCTTGGCTGCGGGAGCCTCCGTGCGTCCGGCCGCTGCTTGATCTCCGTTACGGGCCTAGAGATAGTCGACGGCATGCGACTTGTCGACGTAAACAACCTGGAGGAATATCTGCGGTCAACCGGCCGCATTGCGCCGGGAGTGCCAAACCGCATCGAGCTGCTCGGCGGCGGCGTATCGAATGCCGTGTTCAGGGTCGAGCCGGAAAAGGGCGACCCATTCGTGATTAAGCAAGCTCGGGAGCGTCTGCGGACCGAGGCGCCCTGGTTCAGCCAAATCGAGCGGATCTGGCGCGAGACGGCCGTGATGTCGACGATCCGCCCGTTGCTGCCGACGGGAGCCATCCCGCGGATTTTGTTCGAGGACCGCGAGAACTATCTCTTCGCCATGGAGGCGGTCGATCCGCGTCACGTCGTCTGGAAGCAGGAACTGCTCGCCGGCCGACTGCGGACCGAGGTCGCCGTCCACCTAGCGGAGTACCTCGCCGCGATTCATCGGGGCACGCACGGAGATTCGCGGTGCGAACAGGATTACGCCGATCGCGAGGTCTTCGTCGAGCTGCGTGTCGATCCGTTCTATCGCCACATTGCTCGCGTGCATCCGGAGTTGCGGCCGGCGATTGAAACGCTGATCGAGGAAATGTGGCTGACCCGCGTCTGCCTGGTTCACGCCGATTTCAGCCCCAAAAACGTTTTGCTCGTCGATACCGTCCAAGGCTCCCTACAAATTACGCTGGTCGACTTTGAGACGGGCCATTTCGGAGATCCGGCGTTCGACCTGGGCTTCTTTTTGAGTCACTTGGTTCTGAAAGCGGTCCATTCGCAAAGCGACGCGGAGCAATTCGTGCATTTGGCCGAATCGTTTTGGAAGAAGTACCAGGCTCAGGTCAACGCGCTCTCGGCCGACCCGGCATTCGCAGCCGCCGCGCTCGAACGCCGAACGGTGGCAAACCTTGCCGGATGTGCTTTGGCTAGGGTCGACGGGACTAGTCCGGTCGATTATCTTCCGCGCAACGAGCAGCGCGAACGCGTCCGACGCATCTGCCGCCGCGTGCTCGTGGAAGGAATTCAGCGTCTGGCCTCGGTATATTCATTGGTGACCTCAATCTGAAATCTGGCCGAAGATGACCCGCATCGAATCGGTTCACGCCCGCGAAGTATTCGACAGCCGCGGGAAACCGACCGTCGAGGTCGAGATCCGCTGCGGGGGCGGATACGTCGGCCGGGCCATAGTGCCCAGCGGCGCCAGCACGGGAAAACTCGAAGCCGTCGAGCTGCGCGACGGGGATGCCGGTCGCCTGGACGGAACAGGTGTTCGCCGCGCCGCGATGCACGTCAACAGCGAGATCGTCTACGCCGTTCTCGGACAGGACGTCGAGGATCAGCAGAAACTCGATAAGCTCCTCTGCCGGCTTGACGGAACCCCGGACAAATCGCGTCTTGGCGCCAACGCGCTCCTGGGAGTCTCTTTGGCGGCAGCCCACGCGGCCGCCGCGGTCAAAGGCGTGTTGCTCGCGACTCATCTTCGCGAAGTTTGGCACCGCGTCCAATGGGCGTCGAAAAGGCCGATCGTGCCTCCGCCGGGCACCGAGAAGCTGGGCAACCGGCTGATTTTGCCCCTGCCGATGGTCAACATGATCTCCGGCGGCCTGCATGCCGGCGGCAATCTCGACTTTCAGGATTTTCTGATCATCCCTGTGGCGGCCCGGTCGTATCGCCAGGCACTCGAATGGGCCGTCATGATCCACCGCCGATTGGGCCGCATCTTGAGCGATGCGGGTTACGAAGGCGTGCTCGTCGGCGATGAGGGCGGTTTTGGCCCCAAGCTCAAAACAAATGAAGAGGCGATTCAATTGATCCTGCGTGCAATCGAGGCGGCCGGGCTCAGTCCGGGGGATGACGTGTGTCTCGGTCTCGACGTCGCCAGCAACCAGTTCTATTCGGAAGGACGTTATCGGCCGCACGGCGAGTCGAAAGGAGAACTGACCGCCGACGAAATGATCGGCCTGTTGGAAACGTGGTGCGATTGGTACCCCATCATCAGCATCGAGGACGGAATCGCAGAAGACGACTGGGACGGCTGGAAAAGCCTCACCGCCCGGCTCGGCAGCCGTGTGCAACTGATCGGCGATGACGTGTTCGTCACCAGTCATGCGCGGATCCGCGAAGGCGTCGCGGAAAATGTCGCCAACAGCGTGCTGATCAAGCTCAACCAGGTCGGCACTTTGTGGGAAACCATGACGGCCACACAAGTCGCCCTCGACAACGGCTACCGGCCCGTGATCTCCGCCCGTAGCGGCGAGAGCGAAGACACAACCATTGCCGACCTGGCAGTCGCCACAGGCGCCGGGCAGATCAAAATCGGTTCAGTCGCGCGCTCCGAGCGACTGGCCAAGTACAATCAACTCATCCGGCTCGAGGAGCAACTGGGAGAAGACGCCATCTGGCTGGGCGGCTCAATCTTCGGCGACCGCCGCCGCCGGTAATCGTGACCGCCAAACATGCCAAGGTTGCGATTGAGTTGACAGTCCAAGCACGCGGCAACGCCAAATGACCGTCTCATCGCTCGCGTTTTCCGACATGACGATTGCCGACTACCCGGAGGTCATGGCTCTCTGGCAGGCAACGGAAAACATGGGACTGACTGATGCCGATTCAAGTGTCGGCATTGCCGCCCATTTGACGCGAAACCCGGGATTGAGCCTCGTTGCTCGTGATGAGGGCCGGCTGGTTGGTGCCGTCTTATGCGGTCACGATGGACGTCGCGCGTACTTGCATCATCTCGCGGTGGCCGCCCATTATCGCCAGCACGGAATTGGCCGTCGGCTCGTCGAAGAGTGCCTCGCCCGAGCCGCCGCTCAAGGCATTCTCAAGGCCCACGCCTGGGTTTATTGCGAAAATCGGGCCGGACTGGAATTCTGGAACCAAATCGGTTGGACTTGTCGAACCGAGCTGCAAATCGTCTCCTGCTCCACCGCTCAAGGTTAATCGATATGTCGCGCGGTCTGGCGGCCATCCGCGTCAGCGCTCCTGTCGTCGCCTCGCTGTTTTTCGTCGGACGCCCCGCGGTCGCCGAGCGGCCGCCCAACATCGTGCTCATTCTCGCCGACG
>CAYWOV010000233.1:0-5714 GCA_964459965.1 uncultured Planctomycetaceae bacterium
AGGCAGACGAGAAGAAGTAAGAGCAGGAACTGGCTGTCCTCACGGTTCCTATCGCCATTTTTTGGCGATCGAAGAGGGCTCGGACGCACCGGTTCATCGCGCGGCAGCATGTCTGGCTCAACCGCCAGAGTTCACTTATCGCTTGGCATGTGATTTGCGATTGGCGGGCGTAACTGAGTCATTCGGTCCGGCGACGGTTGCTGATCGCCGTTGGCCGTAACAACTATGTCTATGCATCGCAATGGCGGCGTTCTTCGTCATTGCCGAAGAGTGGATGTCGGCGGCAGACAATTCGGTCAGTCTCTAGGGGGGCTCCCAATGTTTGGCGGAAATCTAGGCGGAGGCGGAATGTTAGGCGGCCAAAGTGGCTACGGACCAAGAGGTCCCTATGGAGCCTGGCCCGGCTGCGGATGCAGCACATTTTTCATCATGATGGCGGGGATGCTGCTTCTGTTCGGCGGCTGCCTGAGAATGTTCAACATGTAAATCATGTCGACGCGGGACGCGGGCCCAATCGTCGAATAACGCTTTAAGCCTGAATTTCACGCAAGAGGGGGAGTCATGCGAGCACTTTGCGGAGCGATTATTACGGCCGGAGCCCTGATCGGGCTTGGCCTCGCGGCAGTGGGATTTGGTCTGCGATACGGACACTTCGGCGACGTCGTGGCAGTCAATGCGAGCAATAGCGCGCCGATCCAGATGCACCTTTACCAGGCAGATACGCCCCTGGCATTCGTCTTCATTTTTCTGTCGATCGCCGCTTGCGTTGGCTTGGCGATCGCATTTTTGGGACTGGCGTATCACCATCACCACCGACACCACGAATTGTTGCACATGCAGAATCTGCCTGTGACGGGCCATCCGGTCATGCCATAATTGCCTCAGCGACCGCCTGCTGAGGAGTTCGTATGACGCGTTCTGCCGAATTCAAAATCATTCCGGGTCAAGACGAGATTCGGCAGATGGACCGCGACTTGCGGTTCCATCCTGTCAACAACAACTGCCCCCGAACTTTATTGACCGGGCAGATCGAGCAGTTTAATCGCGAAGGATTCCTCAAAGGCATCCGTATCTTCAACGAGGCCGAGAGTCTCGAGAACCGCCGCTATTTTGATGGTCTTTTGGCCCAAGTGCTGGCGGCCGGTGGAACGAGCTATTCGATCAGCACGGCCCACCTGAAGTACGGCCGCGTTTATGACTTGCTGACGGATCGCCGGATCGTCGCCTGTGTACGCGATCTGCTTGGTGAGAACGTCATCGCTTGGGGATCTCATTTCTTTTGCAAGATGCCCCACGACGGCAAACGCGTCTCTTGGCATCAGGATGCCAGCTATTGGCCCATGTCCCCCTCGAAGACTGCCACCGTTTGGCTCGCGGTCGACGACGCCGACCGCGAGAACGCGTGTATGCGCTTTATTCCAGGAACGCACCATTTCGGCCATCTCACCTACAAGTTGACCGAAAATGATGGAAGCAACGTCCTCGACCAAACGGTCGAAAACGCCGAGGAGTTTGGCGAACCAATCGACGTCGAGCTGAAGGCGGGTGAAATCTCGATCCACAGCGACTTGCTGCTGCACGGTTCCGAAGCCAACGATTCCGACCGGCGGCGCTGCGGGCTGACGCTGCGCGACTGTGCCGCCGATGTGCGGGCCGGAATGGATTGGAATCAGAAGGGAGTGGTCGTCAGCGGATGCGACGCTTCGCGGCACTGGGCCAATCCGCCGCGACCCAGCGATGACTGATGGTCCGCACGTCCGGGACGACGGCGCGATTAGCGCTCACTGACCTTTACTTGCAATTTCTTGCACCACAACGCGGTATTTTCCCTCGTTGTCCGAAAGCGAACCCCAGCGATCGTTCACGCGGAAGTACAGCGTTCCGCTGGCCGCGGCTTCAAATGTCGCGTGACGACCCACCACAATTTCCTGCAACATCGATTCGACCAACGCATCATTGGGCGGCTCGCGGTGGACAGCCGCCAAAAGAGTGCCGATGGGACGCCCTTCCGAATAGACGATGCTGATCCCCTGCGGCTGGCTGACCCAAGGCTTGGGAACCTTCGCCAGCGTGACCTCGCCGGTCGCCGTGATTTCGTACTTTTGACCCTGCGCGACGGCGATTCCGCTCGATTGCCAGCCGCGATTTGCGGCAACGCCGAGCGCCGGTCGCGATTCGCCGGGACTGAGCGCAGTTCCGGTCTCAAAGTCGATCGCCGCCCGCGAGAGATCGAATCCAAATTGCAATTGATGGGTGAACAGGGCCCATTCAGTGCGCAGCTCCGCCAGTTTAGAGGCGAAAAGCCGCTGGCGCTCCAACTCGAATTCGTTGCCGAGGGTGTGTTTTCCCAATTCGCGAAACGATCGGGAATATCGCGGATGACCGTCGAGAAATGCGCACACAGCCCAAGACCAGGCATAGGCCGTATTGTTCAGAAACTCCTGCGGTGTGAGCCGGTCGAGGTCCTCCAACGATTTCCAGTGGCCTTGCGCAATTTCGCTTCGGACCAAGGGAATTCGGCCGAGTCCGTCGAAGTGCTCCTGCTGATCGGGCATGACGCGAAATTCGTATCGGCCATTCGCGTCGATACGGTGCGTTCCAAACAGCTCGGCCATCCCCTCCATGTACCAGCGCGGAATGTGAACATCCGGATCGAAAAACATGAAACAATGCGTGAATTCGTGGATCACCAGGTGGCGGCGGTAATAATCCGTCTCCTGCTCATTCACCCAGAATTCCTGGTCTTGGTGCCGTCCATTGAGAAAGGGGGGAAGGTCATCAGGCAAGAGCCCCGCCCGACGGAAGAGTGCCTTGTCCGCCATCAGGTAACCGGTGACCTGAAATTCCGTCCGTTTTGGATTGGGCGGCAGCGGACCGAAATAGTCGACCAGTGCATCGTAAGCCGCATCGACCGCCGGCAGAAGCGACTGAATTTTTTCTGCCGAAACGTCGGTATAAAGCTTGAGCCGTTTGGATTCGTACGACGCGATTCCCAACTCTTTCAGTTTCGCGTCATCGTGTCGCGGCCGGCGATCGGCCGATCGAAAGACCGGCTGAGCGGCCTTGTCCCCTCCATCCCCAGCGGCCAAGGCGACCGACGACATCAGAAGCAAAACCAGGACCGCGAGACCGTTCGCCATCCAAAGGCCGTTCGGTCGAATATCGGATCCGCGGATGGCTGGCTCTTGATGATTTCGCATCGAACGATCGGCCGGTTCAGCGTTCCGCACAAAGTCGGAAGCGATTTCGCGCGTGACGGCAGGGGTATCCTGCAGAATACCTTCAGTATCACCGCGCTGTAAAACCGGGGACCGGGTTCGGCGTGTCGCTCAACGGGCGGCAGCGAGGGTTTTCCGCTTCGACGACCGCTTTTTTTCCCCCTTCACTTCAAATCGGCCGCTGATTTCGGTGAATTGGTAGAAACTGCGGGTCCGCACGACTTTCAAGACCGTTTGAATCACTTGATGCCGCGAGGTTTCAATCCGCAACAGCAGATAAGGCGCCGTGATTTTTTCCGTGTGCAGCAGGGCGATGCCGCCTCGCGAAATGTTGCGCGACAATGCCAGGAACGGCTCGCCGCACGGATGGCGATCCTCATCCAGCGGAACGGCAATAATGTCGAGAACGACCGGCCTCCGCTTTTCCCGGCGGCGCTCGTCGTCCGCCACCCGACCACCGTCGATCGCTTTGACAAATTGATTGAGCGTCGAGCGCGAGGTCGAAGTCGTGCTCCAATCGATGCAAATCGACAAGATTTCTTTGACGCTGAAGTCGTCTGCCATCGCGGCAATTCCCCGTCGGTTCCAGTTCTTAAGCGGCCGATTTGCGCCATCGGCCCTACTGGATTCAATTTAGCTCGGCGAAACGGGCACGGAAGCGAACGGCCGTTGTGACAGTCGATTGATGCCGTCCGCCGCGCCTCGCGAATCGACTTTGCCGGACATATCAGTCAAAGGGACAGGAGCAGGGGACGGCTCCATTATTCGGCCGTTCGTCAGTGCATGGCCTCGGAACCGATCTCGGGGTGTGCCTGCATGAAGCGAACCAAAGCCGGCGCGTAGTCGCGAAACTGCGGACAAGTGATACCGCTCCCGGCCAGGTCGCGGAGCGTGTTTTCACATGTATACTCGGTCGGGTGCGTGAAATAATCGATCGATTCGGGCGTAATTCCCGTGCTCCGGCGAGCACCCGGCAGCCTGAATGCTGCCTTGGCCAGCCCCGCCGGCAAGCGAAATCCCACGATCCGCCGTCCGGTCACCTTGCTAAAAATCTCGTACAAATCGGCCACGCTCGACGGGTGCGGATCACAAAGCTGATAGACCCGCGCTCCCGACACACTGAGCGCACTTAATCGGCTGATCGCCGCGACGACAAAGTCTCGGGGAACCAGATTGACGTGGACCCGCTGCGGATCGCCAACGGTCACCATCATTGCCGTCTTACGCGCACGGAGCACCCAACGGAGAGCCCCGTAGGGGCCGTCGAATTTTTGCGTCGCGCCGGTTTGGCTGTCGCCCACCACGATGGCCGGCCGGTAGATTGTTGCCGCCAGGCCACGCTTCATCCGCTCTTGGACCTCGACCTCGGCCAGGTATTTCGTCTCTTCGTAGTAGTTATTGAATCGCTGGCCGCAGATGAGGTCGTTCTCGGTGAAATTTCCCGGGTGTCGGCCGCTGACATAGCACGTGCTGATGTAGTGCAGCCGGCGAAAAGTCGAACACCCGTTGATGAAATCGAGCATGTGGACCGTCCCATCAACGTTGATCTTCATTCCCAAGGGACGGGGGAGAGCGAGGTCGTAAAGCGCTGCGAAGTGGTAGGCCTCGACCGTCTGCCCTTGAAGCGCGCTTTCGGACGGGGCCAATCCGAGCCCCGCCTTGGTGATGTCCCCTTCGACGAGACGAATTCGTTCCTTCCACCCCGGATTTTTTTCGGCAATTTCGCCCTTCCGTTGTTCGGCGAGCGGACGAAAGTGCGATTGCACGAGGCATGTGACGGTCGTCGCCCCGTCGAGGCGCGACAGCAAGTTCGGCAAGAATGCCGACGCGAGAAAACCCGGAAATCCCGTCAAAATTACTGTCGACATGGCGGCCCCGTAAATTTGTTGTCGCATTGTATCGCATCGCAATCGGCAGGAAAGCGCATGTCCAGTTGCGGCCGCCGCGCGGGCTCAAGATACTGAGCGAACAAGGGGAAAGAGTCACTCGCGACGAATTTCAAGCGCCCGAATTCATCAACCGGCGGAGGTTTTCGATGCGTCAACGAGTATTTTTTTTGCTAACAGCCACGTTTTGGAGTTCTCTCGCCTTTGGTCAGGACTTCGGATCAGAATGGGCCAAGCCGCGGCTCGCGAAATCGTCCCGGCACGGTGAATACGTGCAGCTCAAGCACGGTGACCGGACGCTGCAGGCCTGGGTGGTCTATCCCGAAGTCGCCCAAAAGGCGACCGCCGTTCTTGTGATCCACGAAATCTTCGGCCTGTCCGACTGGGCCCGCCTCGCGGCCGACGAATTCGCCGAAGCCGGATACATCGCCATCGCTCCAGACCTCGTCGGACCCCACGAAGGTCAAAATGTGATGCAAGCGGTCTTCAAATTGCCGCCGCAACAGGTTCTGGCCGACTTGGACGCGGCGGCCGATTACATCAAAAGCCAACCGGCAGCCAATGGCAAATTGGCCGTCGCCGGATTCTGTTGGGGAGGTGGCAAAGCATT
>CAYWOV010000234.1:0-5704 GCA_964459965.1 uncultured Planctomycetaceae bacterium
GCCATCATCATGGCGTTTTACCTGGCCAACGCGCAAGAGTCGGGGTTCGATTGGCGAAAACTCCGCGGCACGATCCAAAACGACATCCTCAAGGAATTTCACGCCCAAAACGAGATAGTGTTTCCGCCCGAACCGTCCGTGCGGCTCGTGGTTGACTTGATCGAATACTGCGCGCAACACGTGCCGCAATGGAACACGGTTTCGATCAGCGGTTACCACATTCGCGAGGCCGGTTCGACTGCCGTGCAGGAACTGGCCTTCACCCTGGCCGATGGCTTGCATTACGTCGAGGAATGTTTGAAGCGGGGCATGGAGGTCGACCGCTTTGCCAAGCGATTGAGCTTCTTCTTCAACGCGCATAACGACCTGTTTGAAGAGATCGCCAAGTACCGCGCCGCCCGCTCACTGTGGGCCGACGTGATGCGAAACCGCTTTGGCGCGAAGGACGAGGCATCCTGGAAACTGCGGTTTCACGCTCAGACGGCCGGCTGCTCACTGCAGGATCGCCAGCCCGAAGTGAACCTGATCCGCGTTGCCTACCAGGCGCTGGCCGCCGTCATGGGTGGCTGCCAATCGCTGCACAGCAACAGTATGGACGAAACGCTGGCCCTGCCCTCCGAGCACGCCGTCACTCTGGCTTTACGAACGCAGCAAGTGCTCGCCTACGAAACGGGTGTGCCGAACACGCCCGACCCGCTCGGCGGCAGCTACTTTGTCGAAACTTTGACCAACCAGATGCGGCGACAGGCCGAAGAGTATTTCGAGCAAATCGATCAGCAAGGAGGCATGCTGGCGGCAATCGGCTCAGGCTTTTTCCGCCGCGAAATCGCCGAAGCGGCGTTCGCCTATCAGAAGGCGGTCGACAGCCGGCAGAAAATCATCGTCGGCGTCAACGCGTTCGAAGAGGAGCACGAGCAGCCGCTCGACATTTTGCAAATCGACGAAGAAACCGAGAAGGAACAACTCTGCAATCTCGACCGCGTCAAGAAAAACCGCAGTGCCTCGGCCGTGCGGTCGGCACTCGACCAGTTGAAACGGGCTGCCGAACGCAAGCAGAATGTCTTCCCGGCCCTGATGGAGGTCGCCAAGGCCCGCGCAACCGTGGCCGAATCGATGAACGCGCTGGCCGAAGTCTTGGGACGTTGCGAGTCGGGTGAACAATCGTGACAGCCAATTCGCCGGCACCGCGCGTTGTTCTGGCGAAGATCGGTCTGGACGGGCACGATCGGGGCGTCAAGGTCGTCGCGCGCGGACTCCGCGACTCCGGCTTCCACGTGATCTACGCCGGACTCTGGCAGCCGATCGAAGCGGTCGTGCAAACGGCCCTCGACGAAGATGCCGACTGGCTCGGCATCAGCCTGTTGAGCGGCGCGCACATGGCGCAGGTGCCGCCCCTGATGAAACTGCTCGGTGAAAAAGGCCTCGAACACGTAGGCGTGTTGATCGGCGGAATCATTCCCGAGGGCGATGTTCCCAAGCTCGAGGCGCTCGGCGTGCGTGCCGTGTTTGGGCCCGGAACGTCGATTCCGGAAATCGTCGGCTTTCTGCGAAAAGAACAGCCGGAAATTGAGCCGGACGATCTCATCAGCCGCTTCCGCAAAAAAGATCGCCGCGCTATGGCGCGGCTGTTGACGCTGGCTGCCCGCGGCCAATCGCTCGATGCCGCACGCGGCGAAGTCTCGGCTCATCCGGAAAAAGGGCGGGTCGTCGCCTTCACGGGAAGCGGCGGCGTGGGAAAAAGCAGCCTGATCGGCCGGCTGGTCGAGCTTCTCCGCGCGAAGGACCGATCGGTCGCCGTTTTGTGCTGCGATCCGCAAAGCCCGCTGACGGGCGGGGCTCTACTGGGCGACCGCTTGCGGATCGCCAAAGGTGCCGTCGACCCGGGTCTGTTTATCCGCAGCCTGGCGACGCCGGGCGGGCAGCAGGCGATCGCACAAAACCTCGACGTGATGGTTGGCCTGCTCAAAAACTACGGCTTCGACACGGTGATTCTGGAAACGGTCGGAGCCGGACAGGGAGACACGGCGGTCCGTGAGCAGGCGGATGTGCTGGTCGTGTTGTTGCAGCCCGAGTCGGGCGACGAGCTGCAATGGGAAAAAGCCGGGCTGCTCGAGGTGGCCGATCTCGTCGTGATCCACAAGGCCGACTTGCCCGGTGCCGACCGGGTCGCGACGCAGGTCCACGAGCACCTCAATTTGCCCGGCACGCGCTCGATCCCCGTGCTCAAGGCTAGCGCCGCCAAGGGCGAGGGGCTGGAACAATTGTGGGCGACAATTGAACAACACTCCCAATGACTTTTTCTCCCGCCGACGAGCGAATCCGAAGCCGCGCGGACTACGATCGGCTGCGGCAATGCTTCCGTTGGAACTGTCCTGAGTATTTCAACTTCGGATTCGATGTCGTCGATCATTGGGCCGAGACCAGTCCCGATCATCTCGCCATGCACTGGGTCTGTGGCGACGAGAAGCGGTGGGTCACGTTTTCCGAGATGGCCGATCGCTCGAGCCGCCTCGCCCGGGCGCTGACCGATTTGGGTCTGTCGCGCGGTGATCGCGTGCTGGTCATCCTGCCTCGGATCGTCCCTTGGTGGGAAACGCTCGTCGGTCTGTTCAAGGCGGGAATTGTCGCGATTCCCGGAACGACTTTGCTCACCTCAAAGGACATTGCCTACCGGATCGATCTCGCGCAGGTGTCGGCCGTCATCACGGATCTGGAGGGGGCCGAAAAAGTCGACGCGATCGCGAAAGCGGCGTCGCGAGTGCCGCAGCGCGTGCTGGTCGCAAATGAAACGCGCGAGGGTTGGCACAACTTCAACGAGTTGATCGCACAGTCTCAACCGATCGAACGCATTCGAACGCGCGCCGACGAGCCCGCGCTCATCTATTTCACCTCCGGCACGACCGGCATGCCGAAAATGGTGCTGCATACGCACGCCAGCTACGGACTGGGACACCGAGTCACCGGTCGCTTCTGGCTCGATTTGGAACCGGCCGATCTGCACTGGAACGTCTCGGACACCGGTTGGGCAAAGGCCGCCTGGTCGAGCCTGTTCGGTCCCTGGAATTGCGGCGCCAGTCTGTTCGTGCACCACAATACGGGCAAATTCCAACCGGCTGACATTCTGACTTGCCTGGCTCAATACCCGATCACCACGCTGTGTGCGGCTCCGACAATCTATCGCTGGTTGGTGCAGCTCGATCTGGAGGACTTGCAGCCGCTGGCGCTCCGGCACTGCGTGGCGGCCGGCGAACCACTCAATCCCGAAGTGATCGCCATTTGGAAGCGGGCGACTGGATTAACCATTCGTGACGGCTACGGTCAGACCGAGACGGTTCTCCTCTGCGGCAACTTTCCGGGAATTGAAGTCAGGCAAGGCTCGATGGGCCTGCCGACACCGGGATTCGATTTGGCCGTCGTCGATGGGGACGGCAATCGCGCGCCGGTCGACGAGGAAGGCGACCTTGCCCTTCGCATCGAGCCAGACCGGCCGCTGGGCCTCTTCCGCGAGTATTGGCAGGATGCCGCCGCGACGTCCCACGCCTTTCGCCAAGGTTGGTATCGCACGGGTGATTGCGGCCGCGTCGATGCGGACGGTTACTTCTGGTTCGTCGGCCGGGCCGACGACGTGATCAACAGTTCCGCCTACCGGATCGGTCCCTTCGAGGTCGAAAGCGCCCTCGTCGAACACGCGGCCGTCGTGGAAGCAGCCGTCGTCGGCAAACCGGATCCCATTCGCGGCGAGATCGTGCTGGCGTTCGTCGTTCTAGCCAAGGGGTTCGCCGCCTGCGAGGAACTCAAGATCGAACTGCAAGAGCACGTCAAACGCACGACGGCTCCATACAAGTATCCGCGCGAGATTGAGTTCGTCGACGATTTGCCCAAGACGGTCAGCGGCAAGATCCGCCGCGTGGAACTGCGTCGCAGGGCATCCGCGAAGTGAGGAACAAAGCCCGATGCAAATTCAAATGCAGGCGTTTGGCCGTAAACCGGATTCGCTGCGGAAGATCATCGCGGACGATCTGTCCGCCCATCCTCACTCCGTCTTGTACCTGCGGGAGTTCAAGAGTCCGGAACGCGCACCGGGCTGGTCGAAAATCCTGGGAGTCAACCTCCCGGGTGCGATCAACATCAAATGGGACGCCAGCTCGCGAATGCTGACGGCCCGCGCCATCGCCAAGCGCGGCAACACGCCACACAAGCTGCTCGGCGAATTCATCGCCTATCTCATCGAACGCCACGGCCGCAAAGTGGCCAGCGTGAATATTCAGCTCCGCTGACTTGGCACGTCAGTTCTACTTCTGCGCCAGCTTCGTGCGCTCAAATCGCGAAATTCCGCGGCCATCGGCCGTGATGCTGAGGAAGTACATCTCGCCCGATTGGTCTTCGCCGAACGAGACGATCGGCATCTTTTTTGTCCGGATCGACTGATTGGCGACGACGCGGCCCTTGGCCGGCTCGTAGCGCAGCGCGTTGACGGTCCCGGCGACGTAGTCAGCATAAAGATAGGCGCCTCGCAGCTCCGGCAGCCGGTCGCCGCGATAGACGCCGCCGCCCGTGATCGACTTGCCCACGCTGTGATGGTATTCCCAAATGGGATCGATCAGATCCTTCCGCGGGCCGACGCCGTGCGCGCCGAACGGATGCAAAGCTTCGCGCAGATTCCAGCCATAATTGCCGCCCGGGACCAGCAAATCGATTTCCTCCCACAGATCCTGCCCGACGTCGGCGGCCCAGCAGACTTTCGTCTCACGATCAAACGAAAACCGCCAGACGTTTCGCAGGCCGTAGCACCAGATCTCGGGCCGCGCTTCGTTCCGGCCGGCGAAGGGATTGTCCTTGGGAATGGCGTACGCTTTGCCCGCCACTTTGTGATCGACGTCGATCCGCAGAATTTTGCCCAGCAGCGTCTCCAGGTTCTGTCCGTTGCGGAACGGGTCTGCCGCCAGACCGCCGTCGCCGACGGCCAGATAGAGGTAGCCATCGGGACCAAAAGCGACCGTGCCCCCGTCGTGATTGAAAAAGGGATGCTCGATTCGCAGCAGCACCTCTTCCGAAGCAGGGTCGGCCTGGTTTGGGTTGTCGCGGCGGACCCGGAATCGGGACAGCACGTTTGTGTGCTTCTTCTTGGCTTTCTGCGGCGTGTAGAAGACAAAGAATTCGCCCGTTTGCTTGTAGCGCGGGTGAAAAGCCAGCCCCAGGAACCCTTCCTCGTTTTCGTTGTCGTCGTAGCGCACGCGGTCCTGAATATCGAGGAACACTTCGGTCTTCTCGGCGTTCTGATCGTTCGGAAAGACGTGAATCACGCCGTGCTGCGTCGCCAAAAAGACGCGGTCACTGCCGTCGCCGGCGTGGGTGAGCACGATAGGCCGCAGGTGGTTCACCTTTCCCTCGGGCGTTTCCGGGCTCCAGTTGCTCCATTGCAGTTTGGGGAACGCCGTCACGGCCTCGAACGGGAGGGGCGATTCCTCGACTTCCGCACCCGGAATGACAATCTTCGTCGCTTTAACGCCATCGGCGGTCACCATCACCAGCTCTCGAGCGGTCCGGTTGGCACTGATGCCCTTTGACGGTTCGCTGCCCGGCAACAGGACAGGTTCCTCGCCCGGGCGCGGAATCACCGAGACGCCGCCGTTTGCCCCAGCGTCGGCCACGAACAATCTCCCGTAGCCGTCCCAGGCAAGAGCGTTTGAGCCGCGAAGCCCGC
>CAYWOV010000235.1:0-5678 GCA_964459965.1 uncultured Planctomycetaceae bacterium
AGATTTACGAGAAGGTCCGCGAAATCCTGGTCGACGCCTTGGGGGCCGACGAATCGGAGTGCACGATGGATGCCACTCTGATGGGCGACCTGGGGGCCGAGTCGATCGATTTTTTGGACATCGTCTTCCGGCTGGAGAAGACGTTCAACGTCAAAATTCCGCGAGGCGAGCTGTTTCCGGATAACTTTGCCGCCTCCGATCCGACGCTGACGAAGGACGGCGTGCTGACGCCCACCGGCGTTTCCGAGTTGAAGAAACGCCTGCCGCACGCCGACATCGACAAGTTCTCCAAGGATCCGAAGGTCGAGAACATTCCCGATCTCTTCACGGTCGGAATGATCGTGAAATTCATGGAGGCCAAGCTCGCCGCGGCGAAGTGAGGTCAGGCTGATGCGCTGGTTCTGGATCGATCGGTTTGTGGAATTCGTGCCGGGCACCCGCGCCAAGGCCGTCAAAAACGTGACGCTGGCGGAGGAGCACCTTCACGACCATTTTCCCGGCTTCCCCGTGATGCCCGGGTCCTTGATGCTTGAGGGGATGGCCCAAACGGGCGGCATCCTGCTCGGCCAGACTAGCGGATTCAACGAGATCGTGATCCTGGCCAAGGTTCCCAACGTGACCTTTCACAGTTGGGCTCGTCCAGGCGATACCTTGACGTACACCGCCACCCTTCTGGACGTTCGACCGGAAGGTGGCGTTGTCGAATGCAAAGCCCATGTCGGGGAACGCCTTGTCGCCGAGGCAGAGATCGTGTTCGCGCACCTGGACCGCTCCGCAGACACGGCATCTGCGGGAATCGACCAAAAGAACTTCGTGTTCTCGATGGGTCTCTTGGGAATTCTCGATGTGGGTAAGGCGGGCGACGGAGCAGCGCCCTCAGGTTGATCACTTCCCTTTTGACAAGTTTCTAACCACTTCGCGCCCTTAGCAAAGGTCCGACTGGGCTTTACGTCACGACTCTGGCCCCAAAACTCCAGTTCTCCTTCCCCGAAACAGCCCATTTTCATTACACTGATAAGCAGAGTCCGCCGATGGAACAGGGATGTTCCGCCGGTCGTTTGCCCGTTTGAAAGGTAGATGGTCATGAGACGACGCGTGGTCGTGACGGGATTGGGGTGCGTCACTCCCGTCGGCAACGACGTGAAATCGATGTGGCACTCATTGCGCAACGGGGCCAACGGCGTCGGCACCATCAGCCACTTTAATGCGGTCAATTTCCCCACCAAGTTTGCGGCCGAAGTCAAAGACTTCGATCTCGGCACACATTACGACCGGCCGGAGCGCTTCGATCTGGCGGGCCGCAATGTCAAATTTGCGGTCGCGGCGGCCATTCAAGCGGTCAAGGACTCCGGCGTGCTCGACACGCCGCTCGATCCGACGCTATTCGGCGTTTATCTGGGTGCCGGCGAAGGCCAGCAGGACTTCGCCATCTTCATGAACATGATTGCCCAGGCCCGGCACAACGGTGAACTGGATTTGGAACGCTTCACCAAGAGCGGCCTCGAACGTCTCAACCCGCAGCAAGAACTCGAACAAGAGCCCAACATGCCGGCCGGCCATCTGGCCAGCCTGTTCAACGCCCAGGGCCCCAACTTGAATTGTCTCACGGCGTGTGCCGCGTCCAGCCAGGCGATCGGTGAGGCGACCGAGATCATCCGCCGTGGCGACGCGGAAGTGATGCTCTCCGGTGGGGCACACAGCATGATCCACCCGTTCGGCGTGACGGGCTTCAACCTGCTCACCGCCCTTTCGACTCGCAATGACGATCCAAAACGCGCTTCGCGTCCGTTCGACAAGAACCGCGACGGTTTCGTGCTCGGCGAAGGCGCCGGCATGCTGGTGCTCGAGGAACTCGAGCGTGCCAAGGGCCGCAACGCGCCCATCTACGGAGAAGTCGTGGGATACGGCTCCAGTGCCGACGCCTACCGCATAACTGACATTCATCCTGAGGGGCGCGGCGCGACGGCCTGCATGAAAATGGCCCTCCGCGATGCCCACATTAATGCCGAAGACCTCGACTACATCAATGCCCACGGCACGAGCACGATGGTCAACGACAAAGTCGAAACGATGGCGATCAAACAGGCCTGCGGGAACGCCGCTCCTGAAATTCCGATTTCGAGCATTAAGAGCATGATGGGCCACCTGATTGCGGCCGCCGGCAGCGTCGAGGCGATCACCTGCCTGCTGGCCATCCGCGACGACGTCCTGCCCCCCACGCTCAACTATGAAACACCCGACCCGGAGTGCGACCTGGACTACATTCCCAACGTAGCCCGCGAGGCTCCTGTGCGGCGAGCACTGTCCAACAGCTTCGGCTTCGGCGGACAGAACATCTCTTTGGTTTTCGCCGAATACAAAGGCTGAGGCGGAGCACGCTGTGTTGGCGGTCGTTTTTGGAATTCTCGCGGGACTGATCGTCCTCGATCTGGTGTTCCAGATTGCAGGCATCATCGCCATCTTGCCCATTCTGGAACGCTCTCCACCCTTCGCGGTCGAGCCGACATCGCCGGCTCCTGCGGCCGAGCGCGTGACTTTCCAAACGCCCGACGACGTGACCCTGCATGCCAGCTTGCACCTTCCCGGCGACGCGACACCCGTCGGAACCGTGACTTTCTGCCCCGAGTTGGGCGGCGATCATTGGTCGGCCACCTGGTATTGCCGCGCACTGGTTGAAGCCGGATTCGCCGTTCTGGCGTTCGATTTCCGCAACCAGGGCCAAAGCGAAAAGATGCCGGGATACGCGCCGATCCACTGGCTCACGGAATTTGAAGTGACCGACGCGCTGGCCGCGGTCGCTTATGTGCGCCAACGGCCCGACCTGTGCGATTTGCCGCTGGGAATGTTCGGCATCAGCCGTGGAGGCTCCGCCGCGCTGGTGGCGGCCGCTCGCTCGCCGGACATTCAATGCGTCGCCGCCGAGGGTGTCTTTTCCATCAGCACGATGTCGCTCCACTATACCCTGCGTTGGGCCTCGCTTTACCATCCGACCTGGATTATGCGGCTCTACCCAATCTGGCACATTCGCAGCACCTTGATGGCGGCCCGCTGGATCAGCCAGGCCCGACGACATTGCCGTTATGTCGTGCTTGAGAATTGGGTGCGGAAGCTGGCAGGACGCCCGGTTTTGGTCATCGTCGACGGGCGGGACACCTACGTCTTGCCGGAAATCAGCGAATCGCTCTTCCATTCATTTCCGCAGGGAACCGCACAGCGGTGGACCGTGCGGGGCGCCAAGCACAATATGGCCCGTGAGATCGACGCTGCCGAGTTCGACCGGCGGATCGTCGAATTCTTCTCGCAAATGATCGATTCCGGGCGGAAGACCGTCCCCGGATCGAAAAGCCTGACGGACGCCGGCACTCGGGCCATTTAGGCGGCTTCCCCAACCATCCCATCGCGTACCAGGGCGGAAATCGCGGGGGCGCGACCAGCGGGGATCGCCGAGTCTCATCTTGAGTCATTTCGGGGGGTTAAGTACGATTCGCCCCCCCCCCGCGCCAGACGTGGGATTATAGACTCGATGGCGGACACGATGATCGGCCGTCGTCGAGCCGCCCGTCGCGACCGCAAGAGCTCGGAATGGATTACCAGCTCAAACCAATCGGGAAAGTCTGTTCGCAATCCGGTGCGAAGCTTCTCCCCGGCGACGTCTGCTATTCCGCCGTCGTCGCCAAAGGCAGCGATTGGGAGCGGATCGATTACTCGCGGGACGCCTGGCAGGGCCCGCCCGAGGGCGCGATCGGCTATTGGCGAAGCACGGTTCCGCCTCAAGCCGAAAAACGGCGTACGCTCGATCCCGACGTGCTCTTGCGGCACTTCGAACAACTTTGCGAAGACGCCAGCCCGGCTCAAGACAAATTCCGCTACGTCCTCGCGCTGCTCCTGGTGCAGCGCCGCCGCTTGCGGATCATGGAAACACGCACCGAAGCCGGCCTCTCGTTGCTGCAACTCGCCGGTCTGCAAGGCGAAGGCCCTTTCGAAGTCCGCGAACAGCAGCTTGAACCGGACGAAATCGAAGCGCTCGAAAATGAGTTGAATCAGCGTTTGACGGCGGAGCCGGAATGACGCGAAACGGAGACCGGCCGAAGAATGCCAGGCCGGTTCCGAAAAGGAACAGACGCGATGGATCGCAGTCAGATTAGCCGTCGTCGCCGAACAATACTCGCCGCCCAGTGCGCAAGTTTGGCCGTTCTGGCATCGGTCGGCTGTGCCATATCGATGCCATTTGCCCAGAACAAATACGGTGCGCCGCTTCCCGAGAATGCGGGCATCGAGGAAGTCGTCCAACGGGTTAATGCGAACATCGAGCGGCTGCAGGCTTGGCGTTCGTCCGACCTGCGAATTTCGGGACGGAGCCTGCCCGTCCATTTGACCGGCCATGTCGCCGTCGAGCGGCCGCGCAATTTCCGCCTCACCGCCGGCGCACTCGGCATGACGGACGAGGCCGACTTCGGATCAAACTCCGAGTGGTTCTGGTTCTGGGTGCACCGCGGCCAGCCGCCCTATGTCTTCCAGGCCCGGCACGACGACATGCAGCACTCCGAAGTTCTCCGTCAGGCCATTCCCTTTCAGCCCGATTGGCTGATCGAGGCCCTGGGAGTTGTGCCAATCGACCCCAAGCAAGTCTCGCGGATCGAGCCGGGCGAAGACCGCCAAACGGTGAACCTGATCTTCGACCTGCTCTCTCCCTCCAACCAACCCGTGCAGAAGATCATTCGCGTCGACCTTCGGCACAGTGTTGTGCTGGGGCACTACCTGTACGACGCGAACCGCCGCCTGATCGCCAAGGCCGACCTCGGCAAGTTTGAGGTCCAAGAGGGGATCATCATGCCGCATTTGATCTCCCTCGAATGGCCGCAGGCCGGCGCGCAAAGCCTGCAAATTAGTCTCGAACTGGGGCAAATCGAGATCAACCCGAACTCGATGGCCTCGCACATGTTCGAGGTTCCTAACAAGGCGCCGAATTATCCCTCGTGCGACATCGGCGCCCGCACCCGCTCGCGCAATGTTCGTGTCGACGGATCGCGAGTCGGCCGGCTGCGACCCGGCAGCGAGAGCACCTCCGCGGAGCGAGACGCGAGCCCGGCGGGCTTTGACTCTCCCCCGCCGGAAGCCGCGGGCAGAGTCACTCTCGACTCCGATAACGGCCAGGAATGGAACAAACCGATCGAATCACCCCAAGGTGCATCCGATCCTCGCGCGTCCCAACCATCCGCAGCCGACTTTGGCTCGAGTCCGAGCCAACCGGCCTATGCCAGTTCAAGTCGTCCAGTTCACCCGAAGCCGGCGCCCGGCGACCCATTTGGGTCCGAACCGGACTGGTCAAATTCGCCACCGGCACAAACGGGTCAGACCGCAGACAGCAATGTCTTTGAGACGCCACCGCATTGACGACGTCCACCCGACGGCGGCCGCCCACTAACTCATCGCCGACGCCGCCCCTGGCGTCGCCTCCGAACCGTCCGCGTTCAGGCTGGCTAGTCTCGGCGCCATCGGCGTTGCCTGCCGGCGAAGTCGACCCACTCCGTAAGGCAGGCTGCGCGCGCCGCTGCCGTAGCTACGAATCGCTTGCAAGCGGTTCGTAGCTACGGCAGGCACCGCCTTTCGGCGTCGGACTAGGGAGTCGCTGCCGGCGGGGTCTTGCCCGACGTATCGACCTTTTTCTCATCGGTGAT
>CAYWOV010000236.1:0-5664 GCA_964459965.1 uncultured Planctomycetaceae bacterium
ACTGTGCCTGTGCGCAGAATCTGCCGGCGGCCGCGATTATTCCTTCCTACGCTTGTCCCTCCGCGCCGCGGTCGAGCAATCCCTTCCAGGAGACGCCAAGTTTCTATTTCTGCTTCGGCGGGAATTTTCCGAAGTACCAGGCTGGTGCCAACGATTACGTTGCCACCGCTGGCCTGCGTGCGAGCGTCGAATGTTACTACAAGGTGCTCAACGGCTGCGTCGACCAGAAATCGCAGGAAGGAGTCATCAACGGCTCCGAAAATAACTTCACGCTCAGCATTGAAAAGATCACGGACGGAACCTCGACCACCATTCTGACCGGAGAACTGGCGGGCCGGCCGGATCTCTGGCAGCGCGGCGTGAAGAAAGTCGTGCCGACAAACCTCATCAACACCGGACAAGCCAACTACGGCGGCTGCTGGTCGTGCTTCGACAACGCAGAAAACTGGATCGAAGGCTCGACCTTCGACGGGGCGGCCAAGGTGACGCTGAAGGGACAGCCGGTCTGCATCATCAACTGCACGAACGAATCCGGCTTCGGCCTGTACGGTTTTCACCCGGGCTCCTGCGGCATCGCCATGTGCGACGGATCGGCACACATGGTCAGCGAGAACCTCAGTCTGACGGTCTTCGCTCGCCTCGTCACCTATAACGGCCAGGCACCGGTGACGGATAGCAGCTTCTAGCCCGACTGAGTCCAACACTCCGGCATTGCCGGAATTCATTCGCGTCGAGAGGGACCGCAGCGGTGCGGCCCCTCTCGATTTCACAACTTTTCATTCTTTAGCCACGTGGCTGATCAACTCTACCGCCGCCCGTGCGACGGAACTTCCCACAAAACGGGCACACGAGTTTGATCGCGTCGCGTCGTCTTCCTAAGTGATTCAACAATGACGAAGTCGCATTCGATTTGCCCAAAATGGCTGACCTGGTCTGTGCTGGTGATTGTTCTGGCAATGGCTGGCGAAGGATGCAGCCACGGCACTCAATCGGCCAAGGAAGCGCTCGATCGGCAATACACGGACAATCCTCAGTTGAAGCGCCCGGACCTCGCCAGGTTCGCAGGCATGGTGACCGTCGACGGTCAGCCGCCCGCAAAGGGAACCGTGGTCGTGGTGATTCTCAACAATCCGAAAAAACCCGCACCGCGAAATAAGCCCGACCAGTACGCGATCTCCGACACCGACGGTCACTTTGAATTCAGCACCAGCCTCAAGGGTGACGGCACTTTGCCCGGCGAGTACGTCGTCACGTTCGCAGAACTGCACCCCCACGGCAGGCGCGGCTTCTTCCCGCCCGACGAACTGAAGAATCTCTATAACGACCCCGACAAGAACGGTGGGAAGCCCGAGTTTCACCTCGACCTCAAGTCGCCTGGAAAAACCGACTACACATTCGACCTGAAGGTTGCCGGTGAAGACGTCGTGGAAAAGCCCGGGGCCAACGCGACGACCGAAATCCGTTGACTCTGTGAGCGCTAATGACGGTGCGCGTAAGTCACCGCACGATGAAGTTCAAGAGTCGATCGGCGACAAAGACGATCTTGACGACTGTCTTGCCGGCGAGTTGGGCGGCCACGGCTGCGTCGGCGCGGGCCGCTGCTTCGACGGTCGCCTGATCGGCGCCCGTCGGGACGCGAACCTTGCCCCGCAGCTTGCCGTTGACCTGCACCGGAATCTCAACCAGCGATTCCGTCAGGAGCGCCTCGTCAAACGTCGGCCACGGTTCGTAGGCCAGCGATGTTGCGTGTCCCAAGAGCTGCCACAACTCTTCCGCCAGGTGTGGCGCGAGCGGACTTAACAGCAACACAAACGGCTCCATCAACGCTCGGGCGCGCGGCTCGGCCTGTGAGACCTCATTGGTGAACTCCATCAACCGGCTGATCGCCGTATTGAACGACATCCGCTCGAAATCGTCGGTGACCGCCTTGATCGTCCGATGCAGCAGCCGCAGTTGGTCTTCGCTTGGATCGGTCTCGTGCACAGCCGGGTTGAGGCGGATTTCGTCGGCCTTTTCGTCGGCGATCATCCGCCAGACGCGGGCCAGAAAGCGACTAATCCCCTCAACGCCCGTGGTGCTCCACGGCTTTGTCGCCTCGAGCGGTCCCATGAACATTTCGTACATCCGCAGGGCGTCGGCCCCACATTGCTCGACGACCGTGTCGGGATTGACGACGTTGCCCCGTGATTTCGACATCTTGTAAGCGCGGCTTTCGACGGCAACCCCCGGGTCCGACTTGAGAACGAACTCGTCTCCCTTTTTCGTGACTTCGTCGGTCTTGAGCCGGTACGGCTGCAAGACCTGCGAAGTGGTCGTCTCCACCTTAGTTGTTTCACCATCTGGCCCCGGCGCATCTTTGACGGCACGGGCGGAAACCAAGCGCCCGGCCTCGTCGCGGTAACCGGTCAATTCGGCTTCGCCCAGGATCATGCCCTGGTTGACCAGCTTGCGAAACGGCTCAGCCGTGGTGACGAATCCGCGGTCAAACAGCACCTTGTGCCAGAACCGCGAGTACAACAGGTGCAGAACGGCGTGCTCCGCTCCCCCGACATACAGATCGACCGGCATCCAGTATTTCTCTTTCGCCGCGTCGACAAATCGCTGGCCGTTTTTAGGATCGATGAAGCGCAGGTAATACCAGCACGAACCGGCCCACTGCGGCATGGTGTTCGTCTCGCGCATGAGTCGCGTTCCATCGGCGTCGGTTTTGTAGAGCCAGTCGGCCGGCGCCTTTGCCAGTGGCGGCTCTGCCTTGCCCGTGGGCGTAAAGTCGCTCATCTCAGGTAGCGTGACAGGGAGTTCGCTCACGGGGACCGCGCGCAGCAATCCGGTGGGCTTGCCGGCCGCATCCAGCTCGTGCCAAATCGGAAACGGTTCACCCCAATAGTGCTGCCGGCTGAAGAGCCAGTCGCGCAAGCGGTAATTGACGGCACCGCGACCCAAACCGGCCTTTTCCAGTTCGGCCGTGATCTGTTTCTTGAAGGGGACCGTTGCGGTGCCATCGTAGGATGCCGAATTGATCGCCCTCCCCTGGCCGACAAACGGCGTTTTCTCCCGTCCATCGACCCAGCGCGCCAAGGCCAATTCCTCGCGCGACGGCTCGTAACCCGCCGGCGGCTGGACGACCGGAATGATGGGCAGGTCGAATTGGACGGCAAATTCCCAGTCGCGAAGATCGTGCGCCGGGACTGCCATGATGGCGCCCGTTCCGTAACTGATTAGCACGTAATCGGCGATCCAGATCGGAATCTTCTGGCCGTTGACCGGATTGAGCGCATAGGAGCCCGTGAAGACGCCGGTCTTCTGCTTGGCCAGATCGGTACGGTCCAGATCACTCTTTGCAGCCGCGATGCGACGGTATCGCTCGACGGCATCCCACTGCGCGACAGTCGTGAGACGATCCACGAAGGCGTGCTCGGGCGCCAGCACCATATAGGTCGCCCCGAACAGCGTGTCGGGCCGCGTCGTGTAAATCCGCAAGACGTCGTCGCCCGGCTCTTTGGGAAAGCCTGCGCCGGCCCGAGTCTCTTTCCATGTGACAAACGCGCGTTGGGGGTCGCCCACCTGAGGCTCGCCAACGAAGAAATCGACTTCGGCCCCTTCGCTGCGGCCGATCCAGTTGCGCTGCAGTGTCTTGATCGATTCGCTCCAGTCGAGCTTGGCCAATTCTTCGAGAAGCCGGTCGGCGTATTCGGTGATGCGGAGCATCCATTGCCGCAGGGCGACGCGCGTCACCGGATGTCCGCCGCGCTCGCTTTTGCCGTCGATCACCTCCTCGTTGGCCAGCACGGTCCCCAGTGCCTCGCACCAATTGACCGGGGCGAAACTCTGGTAGGCGAGACGCTGCTTATCCTGGTAGCGGCGAACGGCCTCGGTTCCTTGGCGTCGAACATCATCCGGAATCGGTAACTCGGCGATCGGTCGTCCGCGTCCCTTTCTTTTGCATCCGTCGGAACCGGTCCACTCGCAGTCGCGATCAAACCAAGTGTCAAACAGGGTCAGAAAGATCCACTGCGTCCAGCGAAAATAGTCCGGATCGGTCGTCGAAAATTCGCGGCCCCAGTCGTAGCTGAAGCCGAGCATCTGTAACTGTCGACGAAAAGTATCGATGTTCTTGTAGGTGGTTGTCCGGGGGTGGGTACCCGTCTTCTTCGCGTGTTGTTCGGCAGGCAAGCCGAAGGCGTCCCAACCCATCGGATGCAAGACATTTTTGCCCCGCATGCGGTTAAAGCGGCAGACGATATCCGTCGCCGTGTAGCCTTCGGGGTGTCCAACGTGCAATCCGTCGCCCGACGGATAGGGGAACATGTCCAGGACGTAGAGCTTGGCCTTGCCGGGAGCCACGTCGGGCGTTGCGAAAGTGCGACGCACTTTCCATTCTTGCTGCCATTTCGATTCGATTCGCTTCGGGTCGTACCGGGGCATGCGAGTGTCCAGCAAAATTGCGAAATTCGCAATGAGCCTTGGGGGCCGTGGGCCATTTAATGAAACGTAAGTGTATTGCCGGACGGATCGATTGCAATTCCGCGGCGCTGCCGCAAAGCGTCCCATCCAGCCGGGTTACAAAAGACACCCGGCGTAGGGTAAAGTTCGCGCCATTGACCGCCGGCAATGGCGGTAAAAATCGTCCAACGACCCCTCGTGCTGTCACGTAAGTAGTGTTGCTAGTCCAAACAGTGTTGGATCCCTACGAAGACGCACCGGTTTTTCAGGCCGGTGCGTTTTTGTTTGCCCGCAAACCCGGATGTTTCAGATTTATCTTGCAAGGGATCTGGCCAGATGGTAAGTCGTCACCAATACTTGAGAGCGGGCTTCTGGGAGAAATAACCAATTCAAGGCTTTCGGAGAGGCAAGCGATGGCCAACACGCTGCCGCGACGCGATTTCGAGCTGTTGAAGGTTTGGGAAACCCTCTTCCGCCTGCCGCTGCCGCTCCAGCGGGAGAGTTCGCTCTTTTTGATCGTGAGCGTCCTCGACGTGTTGATGACGTGCTTGCTGCTCCAAGACCTGACCGGCGCGACAGGGCGGACGATTTTCTACGAATCGAATCCGATCGCCCGCTATTTCTTTGAACATTGGCAGCTTGGCGGCATTGTCTATTTCAAGTTCGGAATGGTCGCGTTCATCGAGATCATCGCCCACGTGATCGCTATCAAGAAAGTCCCCGTCGGCCGCCGCTTGCTCGACTTTGGTACGCTGGTTGTCTCTGTCGTAGTGATCTACAGCATGCTGCTTTTGCTCTCGAACCGATAATTGATCCTCAGCAAAACGCCCTGCTTCCCCGCACGCGCGACGTGCGTTAATGTGGGGTAATGGCTGCTGAATTTCCAGAGGCGCTCCGCACGAAGCTCGTGCAGTTCGGGCAACAGCATCTTCTCAATCGCTGGAACGATCTGGCCCCCCATTCGCGTCAACGGCTCGTGGAGCAGCTGTACGATCTCGATTTCGTGCAGATTGTGTCGCTCGTTGAGGAACGGCGGGCCTCCGGCGCCGCTAAAGAGAATGCATTGATCGAACTGTCACGCCGAGCGGTTCCCCCGCGGTCGATCGTGCGGCTACCGCAGACGGCCGACGAGTGCAATGCCTGGGAGCAGGCAAGGCAAGCGGGCGAAAAACTGCTGCAGTCGGGAAAAGTCGGCGCGATCCTCGTGGCTTCCTCTGTGCT
>CAYWOV010000237.1:0-5662 GCA_964459965.1 uncultured Planctomycetaceae bacterium
TCGTCCAGTGCGATTCGTTCGCTGATCGACGAAGGCCGGTTGGCCGAGGCGGTCGAGCTGCTCGGGCATCCTTACCGTCTGCGTGGCGAGGTGGTCGGCGGAGCGCGCCGCGGGCAGACCATCGGCTTCCCAACCGCAAATCTCGCGCGGATCGAAACACTGCTGCCGCGCGACGGAGTTTACGGCGGGATCGCTCGCATCGACGGCCGGTCTTTTGCCGCGGCGATCAATATTGGACCGAATCCGACGTTTGATGAGAGCCAGCGTAAAGTCGAGGTGCACCTCATCGACTTTACCGGCGACCTGTACGGCCGTTGGCTGGACGTCGATCTGCTGCAACGCCTGCGCGAAACGCGTAAATTCGAGAGCCGGGACGAACTTGTGCGGCAAATTTCGCTGGATGTCGCCGCGGCGCGGGGTCTTCTTCCGAATGAGTCATCGGAGCAGACTTGAGACTTCCCGACCGGTTGCCCAGAATTGGGTAGGCACGGAATTGAAGCCATTTAAAAAGTTGACCGCGGGCCGCTTGCAGATTTGCAGGTTCTTGATTACTGATTCGTAATTCACCGGTGGCCTAGGCTCGCGATCGCGAGCCTGTTCCGCCGGAAGTTTATCGCCGAAGTCGCGCGGGCTCGTTTCGAATCGATTTCGCATCCGGCGGAGAAAACGGACGCCGGCGAGGTTGCGGTCGATGATGAATATCAAATGTGCCTGCGGTGCCTCGCTGCGGGTTTCAGAGCTCTACGCCGGCGGCCAGGTGCTGTGCCAGGCCTGCGGAGCGAATGTGTTGGTCCCGGCGGACTTGAGCGCCGAGGACAAGTTTCGCTTCCAATGCCCGCACTGCGAAGCGCGCGTGGTGGGGCGAAAGTCGTCGGCCGGCAAGAAATCGCAGTGTCCGTCTTGTGAAAAAGTGTACATCGTTCCGGACCCGCCGCCCGAGGCCGACAGCTTGCCGTCCAAGGACAGCCGGCGAATCGAAATTACCACGGACGAGTTAGCGCTTCGCTTCGGATTGCCGTTTCCGGTCGGCAAGCTGGAGCCAAACAACGTGGCCCCTCCGCAGCCGCGATACCTGCACAATCCCGACGGGCCGGACGAAGTTGAGCGGCAACCGCAACCGCCGTTGCCCGCGCATGTCTTGCCAACCAACGGCGCGGGTTCGCACGTCTTTCAACCGTCGTTCGACGAGGAGCCTGAGCCGGCCGTCTTCTCAGCCGACCGACAACGCGCCGAGGCCGCGCCGACCGCCGAGTGGCCGCGCGTTCGGCAGGCTCCGGCCGGTTGGGGCGACTCGAGTTCCGCACCAACGGCCGCGGCGATCTCGCAGATTGCGGTTCCTGCAAAGCCATCGAGTGTCGGCGAGCTGCAGGTCTTGAGCGGCCCCTGCTCCGGGCAACGCATCCGCCTCGACTTTCATCGATTTGTCGTCGGCGCGGAACGGGACTGTAACTTTCGGCCGGTCGGTCCCCTGCTTTCGCGTCACCATTGTGTCTTTAAGAAGGACGAATATTCGCTACGAGTCCGCGATTTGGGCAGCACGAATGGCACCTTCGTCAACGGACGCCGCATCTTCAGCGAAGCGATCTTGAAACCCGGCGACGCGGTGAGGATTGCCGACGTCACCTTTCACGTGGTTCTCCCGCGCGGCCCCGACGTGATTCATTTGAGGCCCGACAGTGTGCCGTCCATCAGCGACTTTGTGATCCTGTGACGGGCAAGAGGGCTGAGGCGGCAATCCGGAAGAACGGCCTGCGGGTGCTCTACGAAGACAACCATTGCGTGGCCGTCTTCAAACCGGCCGGCCTGTTGACGATCGGCGATCGGACCGGAGACTTGTCGCTGGTCGATCTCGTCCGCGACGACCTGCGAAATCGCTATTCGAAGCCGGGCAACGTCTTCGTGGGGGTCGTGCACCGTCTTGATCGTCCCGTTGCGGGGGTCGTTCTTTTTGCGCGGACCAGCAAGGCTGCGGCCCGCCTGGCGAAGCAATTCCGCGAAGGCCGGGTAACAAAAGTCTATCGGGCTCTTGTCGAAGGCCGCGTGGCGACGCCGGAGGGCATGTTGATCGACCGACTCGTCAAAGACCGGCAAACGAATATCGTGCGGCGCGTGGCAAGTCCGAACCAAAAATCCAGGGAAAGCTCTTTGACGTTTCGGCGCCTAAAAATGCAGCGGGACACGACGCTGTTGGAAGTCGAGCCGCGGACGGGCCGCAGCCATCAAATTCGCGTCCAGCTCGCCGGGGCCGGGCATCCGATCGTGGGCGATCGAAAGTACGGTTCCCAGCGGTCATTTCCGGGAGGCATCGCCCTGCAGGCGGTTCGGCTCATCTTTGAGCACCCGGTCCGCAAGGTTCCTGTCACCGTCGAGGCTGCGGCGGAATGGCCGTCTTTGCCCTGATGAATAATTTTTCTTGCAATTTTGGCGCGGACGAAAGAGGTCTTGGCGATCGGTCGCGCCCATTCGACAGCTTACGGCGGGCGAAGTACAATTTCAGCGGAGTCGAGTCGATCGGAAACATTTGAATGGACGTTTTGGTGATTGAGGACGAAGCCGTCCTCGGAAAGGCCCTTCAGCGCGGGTTGTCGGATTGCCGGCATTCATGCACTTGGGTTCGCAACGGGCGGAAGGGGCTCGAACTCGGGTTGTCGCAACGGTACGACGCCATCGTTCTCGACTTGCTGCTGCCCGACATGGACGGCATCGAGGTTCTTGGTTCGCTACGCTCACAGGGCATTCAAACGCCGGTACTCGTTTTGACGGCGCTCGGATCGGTCGAGAATCGTGTCCGCGGACTGCGCTCGGGCGCCGACGACTATCTGGTGAAGCCGTTTGCATTCCCCGAGTTGACGGCCCGCTTGGAAGCGCTCTCGCGCCGATCGGGCCTGCGTCCGTCGCTGACGCAGACAATCGGACCCCTCTGCCTCGACATTACCACGCGGCGAGCCACGCGCGCGGGAAAGGAAATTGATCTCTCCCCGACGGAATTCACCGTGCTCGAATACCTGATGCGCTTTAAGGGGCAGGTCGTCACGCGAAAGATGCTGAGCGAACATGTGTGGGACGACGATTGGGACGGTACGACCAACGTGATCGACGTCCATATCAACCGTTTGCGCAACAAGATCGACCGCGGATTCGACGTCCCGTTGATCCATACCGTTCGCGGCCACGGTTACGTTTTGCGGGTCGCAGAGGTCGACGTGGCTGAATCGTGACCAGCGGCCCCGCGACGGAGTGCCCGCGGAAAATTTGAGCTTTTGCCGCGACACTTGAGTGCTCGCGGCACGAGTCAGGCCGATGCCGATGCCGTTTGCGATTCTTGAGCGACTGGGCAGCTGGTACCGATCGTACGAGTCGGCCACCAGATCGCTTCGCTTCCGCCTGATGTTCTGGAATGCGTGCCTGGTTCTCGCCACGGCGATGGCGTGTTTCATCGGCGTGCGGGAAGGCCTGCGAAGGACCCTGATTTTCGGGATGGACGACGTTTTGACGGCCGACGTCCGCGAGGTGAGCTTGGACGTTGCCGAGCTGCACACCACGGCAACCGACCTGAGAACGGCGGCGAAGACGAAAGGGTCGTCGCCGGCCGCGCTCTTGCTCGAGGCGCTCAACCGAAAGGAAAGCGTTCACGAGCATAACGGTTGGTTCGTCGAGATTCTGGACGCCGACCAACGGCGTCTGTGGGCCAGCGACCTGACACCCAAGTTGCCGCGGATCGACCGTTTGCCCCGCGAGCGCGTCCCGGTGAGTTGGGGCGGCTACCGTGTCGTGGAGGCAAAACAGCTCACGTCGCTCGGCCGTGCGTTGCGTATTCGAGTCGGGGCCCCAATGGACTTCATCGACCGCGATATCGCGAGCATCGATGCGGTCGCCGTACGGGGTGTGGCAATCCTGCTGGTCATCGCTCCACTGGCGGGATACTGGCTGGCTGGTCGCGCGGTCCGGCCCTTGGCGGCCATCATCCAAACGACGGCCGGATTGCGCCCCAACCGCATGGAGGAACGGCTGCCCACTGGGCAAACCGATGACGAACTGGACCAGCTTTCGCGAACCGTGAACCAGTTTCTCGATCGCATTGCGGCGTACCTGAGCCAGAGCAATGACCTCTTGGCGAACTCGGCTCACGAGCTGCGAACTCCATTGGCCGCGATCCGCAGCACGGTTGAGGTCGCCCTGGGAGGCCACCGCACGCCCCAGGAATACCAGGAACTTCTGGCAGAGGTCATCGATGAATGCGGATCGTTGGAACGACTGGTCAATCAGCTTCTGCTCCTGGCCGAAACTGATTCCGAGCGTCTGCGATCCCGCAGTGAGCCGGTCGATTTGAGCGCGCTCGTGCGGCGCTGTGCCGACATGTTTAGCGCCGCGGCGGAGTCCCGCCAGATCGGGCTTGAAAGCGCGATCGAACCGGGGATCGAAGTCCCGGGATTTGGGCACCACTTGCGGCAGGTTGTCAACAATCTGCTCGACAATGCGATCAAATTCAGCCAAGCGGGCGGCGCGGTCCGTGTGGACGTGTTCCGCGATTTCGACGGCGCGGCTGTGCTCCGCGTGCGGGATACGGGCTGCGGAATTCGCGCCGACGATCTGCCCCACATTTTCGAGCGATTTTTCCGCGGCGACAAATCGCGGCAGCGAATTGAAAAAACAACGGGGACAGGCCTCGGCCTGAGCATCTGCCAGGCGATCGTCGTCTCCCATGGCGGACAGATCCTCGTCACCAGCGAGGAGGGAGCCGGGACGACGATGACCGTACGGCTGCCCGCCCTTAGGGAGATCACCAAAGCGGCCGCAATCCGCGAAGTGCCACAACCGCTCGCCGCCGCTGCAACTCAGTCGACGACCTAATTCGCCTTGGTCAGGGGCCGATCCCCTTTTTTCGTGCTGGCCAGTTCGCGATTCGTGTTCCGAATTGCAGTCGTTAGCCACGCAGCCTCGATCAAATTGCGCGAGCGATCGTGAAGCGTCGTGAGAGCCGCGAGCTTGGCTTCAAGTGCGGCGGTCGACTTCGGATCGACCATCAACGCGGCTTCTGCGAGTCGCAGGGCGTGAACCGCGTCCCCCGTTTTCAACAACTCCTTCGCTTTGGCTCCGACCGCTTCGGCGCCTCCGGCCATCCGAACCAACTCGGGTTCGGCGACTGTCGGCGGCTCGGAATACATCGAGGCCGAGTTGCGATCGAACCAGCCGACGTAGCCTTCATAGATTCCCCGCACCGACCAGGACACTTTGCCATAAGCTTCACCGACTTCGAGATCCGAAGGCAGTTTGATCTCGCGCATGAGCGTGTAGACGTCCTTTCCCTGATTCATTCCCTTCACGGTCGCATCGTGCACATAGAGAATTGCGTCGCGATAGCGCGTGAGCCGCTCAACGATTTTTTCGTGTCCCACGATCGGATTGCCGTGGCTGGGCAACACGATCTCGGGTTTGAGCGCCAAGATCTTGTTCAATGAGTCCACGTAGTCGAGCGCCCACCGTGGCTGAGTTCCGCGCAAGGTGTAGATGTTGGGAAACGAATCGTAGAAATTGTCGCCGACGAAGGCCGCTTTGTATTTGGGAACCCAAACGCAAAGATGGTCGTAAGTCTCGCCGGGCGCGCTCATCAGCTCGAACTTCGTTCCGCCCAACGTGAACTCGTATTTGTCGTCGAACGTGA
>CAYWOV010000238.1:0-5655 GCA_964459965.1 uncultured Planctomycetaceae bacterium
CGAACACATGTGCTCAAGCACTGTGGATGGCCGATTTGTCACGTATATCCTGGCTATCGTCGACACCCAGTCGCACGAGATGCAACTGGTGATCGCCGGTCACATGTCCCCGCTGATCCGCCAGTCGGACGGCAGAATTGAAGAGTTCGACGGTGAGACAACGGGCGTTCCCATCGGCGTGCTCGAGGACTTCCAGTACGCGGTCCTATCGCGCACGATCGAGCCGGGCGAGACGGTGTTGTTTTACACGGACGGCGTCAGCGACGCCATGAATCCCAAGGGCGATCTCTACAGCGAAAAGCGAGTCCGCAAGTTCCTCCGCAATAGCCGCGGAAACGCCGCGGAGATCGGCAAGGCTCTCCTGTCCGACGTGCGGGCACATGCGGCCGGCCGACCACAGAACGACGACATTACAATCATGGTCTTTGGCCGCAACGCCTGATGCCGTGACGCCAGGACCTTCTCATGCCTATGTCCAAGACACTACAAAATGTGAGGCCCAGAGGCGCCTCGGACTCATGGCGGCAAACGGAAAATCGTTCATTGACTGAGCTACAGATACGACCGGCCGCGATTCAAAGCAAGACAGTCTGGCACAACGTTTGAATTTCTCGGACCCGATCGCGACCTTTTGCTCTAGCTTGCCCCACGCGGACGGCAAAGCCCAAAAAGCGTCATTCCGCAACCCTATTGGTAAAGATCCCAATATCGTTTCGATCGACCGGAAGGCTAATTTACGGCGTCATCGATTTAAGTCAGCTGTGGCGTCATTGGTCGGATCGCGCCATTAGTCCCATCAGGCATTTGGCGTGGATAGTCGTCCCGTCATCGTTTTCTCCCCAATCATTGGACGAGCAGAGCGAATTTCCGCTCGGAAAAGCAGTGAGAAGCGAACAGTTGCGGACGGCTCGTTGACTGCTGCAATTCCATTCAGATCGCTTCATCGGGAGCCCGCAATTACAAGAATCTTACTGGATCGCTCGCCATCGCATTGGAGGGAGTAGCAGACTGCCAAATCCAGGTAACGCGTGTCACAATTGCGTTTCCAGTGCTAATATGGCAACAAGCGTCCTCGGTCGCCGCCGGCGTCGAGCCGCGCACAGAATCGGCCGACAAGAGAGGTGCCTGTCGATCATGGATGCGCTCTTGAGGGTTGTTGGCGGCCCGTTTTGCGGACAGTCGATCCAGGTTCCCCACGGCAAGCTGCTCATCGGTCGGGCCGAAGACTGCGGCTTGCGACCGAACAGTGAATTCGTGAGCGGCCACCACTGCGTGCTGTTGCTCGACGATTACACGCTTCGGATCCGCGATCTGGGGAGCAAGAATGGCACAAGTGTGAATGGACGCCGAATCGGCACGGGCGTGACGATCCTGTTGCATGACGACATGGTGTCGATCGGCGAGATGAGCATCGTCGTTGACTTGAACCACGCGCGCGCAGTGACGGAGGCGCCTGATTCAGAAACCCCATCACCGGCGTCTCTCGCAGGCCTACAAGGGACCGGCGTCTTCGACGGTGACACTCTGCAGGCGGAAATCCAGGCGTTGAATCCGCCGCCCATCGCGCCACCGCCAGCCTCGCCGCCCGCACCCCCGCCCCCGCATGCCGTTGCCGCGCCGGTCATTCCCCACGTCGCCCACCCGCCTGCTCCCCCGAACGAATTGTCGCAGGAGTGAGCGCGCGATGGCTGAAATGAGCTCGTGTCCCAACCGCAGTGAATTGCAGCAGATGGTCTTGGGACAACTGTCGGACGTGACTGCCCGGAGGATTCAAGAGCATCTCCGCCGGTGTCCGAATTGCAGGATCGCGTTCGAGGAGTGCGTCGCGTCGGACGATCTCCTCGAAGCCGTGCGGGCCAGGCGCGGCATTGATTGCGAGCCGACGAAGACGATTGAACTGCCCGTTGAATGGATTCGGGGTGCCGTTTTGACCTGGGTCCGGGCCAACGACAGCACGCAATCCGAAAAGAACTCGCCTCTTGTCTCGATTGCGGACGTCAAACGCCTGCTCGACCCTCCACAATTGGCCGGTGAAATCGGTCGCATCGCCGATTTCCGTGTGCTCGAGGTGCTGGGCGTAGGCGGAATGGCGGTCGTCTTCGAGGCGGAAGACTGCCGCCTCAAGCGGCGCTTGGCACTCAAATTGATGCACCCGGCGGTTGCCGCGAAGCCCGGCGCGGCCGATCGCTTCTTGCGCGAGGCGCAGAGTGCCGCGGCTTTGAAGCACGAACATGTGGTGTCGATCTACCAAGTCGGGACGCACGGAGAGACACCATTCATCGCCCTGGAATTGCTGCACGGCGAGACCCTCGAGAATTTTTTAGCTCGCAACGGCCGCTTGAGCGTCAGCGAAGTCGTGGCGATTGGCCGTGAAATTGCCCTGGGTCTTGCGGCCGCGCACGAGCGGGGTCTGCTTCACCGCGACATCAAACCGGCAAACATTTGGCTGGAACGAGCCGAAACAGCAGTTCGAACGGGGCGCGGCACCTACGACAAGTCTAATTCGGCGCCCGTCCCAGGCGTTAAATCGGCTCATTCGGCAAACGGCCACAGTTCCCCAGGCAAGGTCAAAATTCTCGACTTTGGTTGCGCGAAAGCCTGGGCCGACGATTCGGGAATTACTTACCCCGGACTGTTGATTGGCACGCCGGCGTACATGGCCCCGGAGCAATTGTCGGGAAATGCCGTTGATCCCCGCGCGGATCTGTTCAGCCTGGGGTGTCTGCTGTATCAGATGGCCGCTGGCCATCGGCCATTTGGCGGCGACAATCTGCTATCGGTCGTGCGAGCGTTGGCCATCGAGGAACCTACACCAATTCGGGCTGTCAATCCACAAATACCGCAGGCGCTGTCCGACCTGATCGGTGAACTGTTGTCGAAAACGCCAGGCGCACGGCCCGCCTCCGCACAGGCGGTGGTGGAGCGATTGCAGGCGATTGCTGACGACCTGGCCGCAGGGAAGCGGGTCGATGTGCCGGCAACGAGTCGCCAGAAGAAGGAACCAGCGGGACATCGCGGTCGAAGAGTTACCAACCTGGTGGGCGCTGCGATTGGTCTGGTGCTCTTACCGTTAGGCTATCTCTTCGGCGCTCAACTGATCCGGATTGCGACGAACAGGGGTCAGGTCGTGATCCAAATCGACGATCCCCAGGTTGCAGTAACGATCGAGGAGAACCGGGTCGCGATCCAGGACCGACCAGGCCAGAGGGAGATCACGTTGACGGCCGGTGATCATCAACTTGAGGTGACGGTGAAACAGCCCTCCGGCGAGACCACGTTCAAGACCGACAAATTCACGCTCCGCCGAGGTGGCCGAAAAGTCATCGATGTGCAGCAAGAATTGGCGAAGCTTGTTGGGTCCCACACGCCCACTGTGCCAGAACGGCCGGAGAGCCGATCAAGTAGCACGCTGACGAAAGACCAGCCGCCACAAATTCCGGCGGCTCCCGATTTAGACCGCCGTGCCGCGTCGTGGGTTCTATCGCGTGGAGGTACTGTGACCGTTTGGGCGGGTCAACCGGCGCACGCCATCGAAGTCCAGCCCGGGCAAGCTTTGCCCGCGTTCGATTTAAAACTGACGAATGTGAGTCTTCGGAGCGGTGCGTTGACCGACGCGGAGGTGGAGCACCTCCGCGGCCTTTCGAACCTTGTTGTGCTGGTTTTGAGCGGGAAACAGCTGACGGGTGCCGGCTTTAAAAACTTGGAAAGTCTGACGAATCTCAAGACTTTGGTCTTGACAGGCACCTCAGTAACGGACGATGGGCTCAAGCACTTCCAAGGCCTGACGAAACTTGAAAACCTGTCGCTCGATGAAACTCAAGTGACCGATGCCGGGCTCGGGCACCTCAAGGCATTGAAAAATCTGCACGAGCTTAATCTGAATTGGACCCGCGTGACGGACACGGGGCTCTTGCAGTTGGAGGGCCTGCCGCAGCTCGTGGCCCTCAACCTACGCGGGACGCGAGTAACCGACTCGGGCTTGGAGCAGCTCCGCGGCCTGCGGAAGCTGCGGACCCTAAATTTGAGCTGGCTACCACTGACCGATGCCGGGTTGGGCCACCTCAAGGCTCTCGAACAACTGGAGTACCTCAACCTGGACGCCACGCACATGACCGACGCCGGGCTTCGTAGCTTGTTGGCCATGCAGAAGCTGCAATGTCTCATCCTGGACCAGACGGCTGTGACGGACGCTGGCCTCGCGCGCCTGAAGGACCTGCCGCAGCTGGAGCTTCTTTCCCTCGCCGGGACGCGTGTCACGCACGCCGGACTGGCCGAACTTCAGGGGCTCAAGAAACTCCACGTCCTCGGTTTGAAAGGGGCGACGGAGGTGGGCGATACCGCCATCCCGACGATTCTCAAGCTGCGGAGTTTGGTGCACCTTGACCTGAGTGGCACACACATTTCGATTAAGGGTTTTGCAACTCTAAGAGCGGGCCTTCCAGGTTCAGTGGACATCGTTTGGTCCGACCCAAACCGGGTCGCTGCCCAAGCTGTCCTCGTGGCCGGCGGGACGGTTGAAATTCGGGTGCAGGCAACAACGGCGGAACGTTCGGTCAGGGCCATCTCCGAGCTCCCCTCCGAGTCGTTCCGCATCAGAGCCGCGAGTCTGGCAGGCGCGAGACCGCCACTAGAGGCCGTATTTCGTGCTCTCACCAATCCAGAAATCGACAGCCTCGCCTCTTTAGACCTGTCTGGCACAGCGATCAGCGACGCCGATTGGCTCCGCTTGAAAGGACTGACTCACCTGCGCCGCTTAGTGCTCGAGCGCTGCGTCTTTCGGGGACACGAACTGGAACACCTCGCTGGATTCACAAATCTCGAAGAGCTCGTGCTCACCCGCACTGAGACGACGGACTCCGGACTCGCCGACTTGCGCGGCCTGACGAGCCTGACGAACTTGGTGCTCGAACGGACGCGCGTGACAGATGCCGGCCTAGCGCACTTAGCGGGCCTCAAGAAACTGAGAACTCTCAACCTCAAGAATACGGCAGTCACGGATGCGGGGCTGACGTACGTCGAGCGTTTGACCGAGCTCAGGAGTCTCATCCTGGAAGCGACGCGCGTTTCGGATGCCGGGCTCAAGCAGTTGCAGCATCTGAAGAACCTCGAGAGCTTGTGGCTGGGATACGGTACTTCGGTGACAGACGCCGGGCTCGCATACCTTGGGCAAATGAAAAGCCTACATGAACTCGCCTTTACTCGGACGAAGGTCACGGATGCGGGGCTGGCGCAACTGGAGGCGCTACCGCAGTTGGATAGCCTCTGGTTACGCGAAACGCATGTGACCGACGCAGGCTTGGTGCACCTCCGCAGTCTCAAAAAACTGAAAAACTTGAGCTTGAGCCACCTGCCTGTGAGCGATTCCGGGCTGATTAACATCGAAACGTTGACGAATCTGCAACAACTCTATTTGGACCAAACACACGTAACGGACGCGGGACTTGTGCACCTCAAAGGCCTCACACGCTTGTATTCACTCGACGTCAGCGAGACGCGGATCACGGGCGGCGGATTTGCCGAGCTGCAGGGGTTGAAGAATCTTCAAATACTCAGTCTGCAAAGATTGCCTGGTGTGACCGATGCGGCGCTACCGAAAATTATTCGTCTCCGTGCTTTGCGCTCCATCGACATCCGAGATTCACATGTTTCGGCTCG
>CAYWOV010000239.1:0-5651 GCA_964459965.1 uncultured Planctomycetaceae bacterium
GTGAGATCGAGCAAATAGTGCGCGTCGCCGAGCAGATCATCGCTCCCCGGGAGCATCACAAATGCCGTCGGAGCGGCCTTTTCGGCAGCCGCGTCGTCTGCTTTGGCCAGGCTCGGGAGCCAAGATAGGGCTGCGACGGCGAGCGTTGCGCAGATTACGACCCCAACGCGAGTTCCAATGCGTCGAAACATTCGGCGATCGGAGTTCGGCAATATGCACGTGCTGTCGCTGGTCGACATGTATTTCTTCTCCCGGCAAGGAAACGGAACACCGGCCCGATTGGGCGCAGTGGCCTTCCCTGTGTGACAACTTTGGACGGCGGCGGCCTTTACGAAGATTCCGCTACCGCACTCGGGGCGCGGCATTCTATACCGACCCGTATGAATAGGAAAGCGTTTGGGAATGCGGGCACTGCAATGGGCTCACGGCACCGCTGCGGTCGCTCAATCCCGGTGAGCCTCCGCATTCGCGAAGACCCCATCGCGTTCGTCGCCAGCCCTTCACGAAAGCACAGTATTCGGGGCCCGCGCACCGCGATCAGATTCTGCGAAGATCTTTCGAGCAAACGGTGCGTGTATTTGCGTCCGTTTTGGGACGCGTGGCCGTTTTTCCGCTTTCTCGTAGCCGGTCACGCGAATTGCACCGACAAATCGGAAAGCGGCATAATGGGGCATCGTTCCTTCGGTATCCGCAACGTAGAAGGAGAGACCCATGGCAATTGCCCAATCGATACTTCCGGAATTCGATCGCGAAATGGCCGGCACCCGAAAAACTCTCGAGCGCGTTCCCGACGATAAGCTCGACTGGAAGGCCCATCCCAAATGCAACACGATTGGCTGGGTGGCAGGTCATCTTGCCGAGATCCCTGGCTGGATTGTGCCGACCTTGAAGCAAGATTCGCTGGACATCGCTCCGGTCGGCGGCGAACCCTTCCGCCCGACAAAGTTCACCAGCCGCAAACAAATGCTCGAAGTCTTCGATAAAAACGTGGCCGCGGGTCGAGAAGCCCTTGCCGCGACATCCGATGCCGACTTTATGAAGACGTGGTCTCTGCTCTCGGGTGGGAAGCCGATGTTCACGATGCCGCGAATCGCAGTCATCCGCGGCTTCGTGATGAACCACAGCATTCACCATCGGGCCTGCCTTTGTTCTTATTTGAGGATGAACGAGATCCCCGTCCCGTCGCTCTACGGGCCTTCGGGAGACGACGCTTGAATCGGAGTCGTTGGAGTTCTCAGCTAGAAAGATTGGGCGAGAGCACCTGTCAGCGCTTTGATCTGGTCTCGAATCGGCCAATTCTGAACTCAACCGGATGTCTCTACGTCGTCAAAGCGACTTCACTCTCGAGCAACCTGTGCGACAGCGTTTTGGGACGTTGTCCTTCTTAAGACCGTGTTTATTCGCATCTTGCGAAGTTTCGCAGCCTTCCGACAGACGCCGATCACGGATTGGCACACTTGTTGCCATAGCTGGATACCGTCCAAGAACAAACCTGATTAACCGACGTCGGTGATCGGCCGGTCACAACCGTCGACACAATAAATGCTCCTCCGGGAGCACAAAAACACCTGGGACGAATCCGTTCGTTTCGGGTGTTTTTTTGTCGTCACAAATTCTTGTCAGGGCGATGAGGTGGCACTGCAGCAGCCGAACGAGGAATACCGCACGCTAAAATGGCGCTCGAAACGCGTGACTAAATAGTGCGAGACCCGATGCGCAGTCGACCACAAATTGCACAGTCTGATTCAAGGCGATTCAGCCCGGCGACCTTATTCCTTCTCGTCTTCTCTTGTCTGGCACTCACCGCGGCTTTGTCTCCTGTCCTTTTAGGGGGATCGTTCAGTTCGGCGGTCGAAACGATCCACAAACGGGAACTTCGGCAGCATTGCGCGGTTTTGGCGAGCGACACTTTCGAGGGGCGGGAGACAGGTACGCACGGCGGCGAGGCCGCAGGGACTTATCTAGTTGGAGAACTTCGAAAACAGCCGCGTGCGCTGCCGGCCGCGCCGGACGGGGATTATTTTCAGCCCTTCCCGCCGAGCAGCCGCAATGTTCTGGTGCGGATTCCCGGTAGCGACCCTGTACTAAAGACTGAATATGTTGTCGTCGGGGCACATTACGATCACGTCGGCTACGGCAATTCTAGAAACAGTCGCGGACCGATCGGCTACATTCACAACGGGGCCGATGATAATGCCAGCGGCACGGCTGCGCTACTCGAGCTCGTGAGGGCATTTTGCTCGCTCGACATTGCGCCCAAGAGATCACTGTTGTTTATCTTTTGGGACGGCGAGGAAGAGGGCCTATTGGGCTCACAGTATTGGATGACCACGCCGACCGTGCCGCTCGATCGAATCCGTCTGATGTTCAACATCGACATGGTCGGCCGTCTTCGGGAAAACCGGGCCGAAGTCTTCGGCAGCCGCAGCGCGCCAGGATTGCGCCGCTTTCTTTCGTCCCAGAACATTGAGTCGCCGGTTGCCTTGAACTTTACCTGGGAGACGCGAAGGGACAGCGATCACTATTCGTTTTTCGCCCAACAAATTCCCTATTTGATGATCTTCACCGGAAAGCACCCGGAGTACCACACCCCCTACGACGACGTCGAAAAACTGAACGTGGACGGCATCGAACGGATTACGCGGCTGCTTTTCCGAACCGTTTACGCGGCGGCCCAGCAACCCACACTGCCACCGTTTCGCACCGCCGCGTTTCGTGAGGGTGCACAATCGCAGGCGGACGCCGAGAGTCCTCTCCCCGATACACCTGCGCGGTTGGGGGTCACCTGGGATGAGGCGCGCGCGAAGCAAAAAGTGATTCAGGTGACGGAAATCGATGCTGGTTCAGCCGCGGAATCGGCTGGATTCCAAGTTGGCGACCGCATTGTGCAGTTCGACGGCATGCGAATCGCCAGCTCAGACGCCGTTCGCCAGGCGGTGCTTGCCGGCGGCGATCCGGTCACAGCGATCGTCGAACGCAGTGGGAGCAAGTCGCCCGTCGTGCTGACCGTTCATTTGCACGGTTCGGCAAACCCAATCGGCATTTTTTGCCGGCTTGACGATGCAGAGCCGGGCTCTGCCATCGTGAACCGGGTGGCTCCTGGTTCGCCGGCGTCCCGTTCCGGACTGCGTGTGAACGACCGAGTCGAGAAAGTCGCCCGTTCAACGTTCCGTTCGATGCAGGAGTTTGGGGCGATCTTGGCTGCGCAGCGTGGTCCCTTTGAGATCCAGGCCGAACGCGACGGCGAGATTCAAGTCTTGCAAATCGTGCCTTCGCCGCGGTGAGACGCCGGCAAAGTCTCCCCATCTTTCCCTCAATAGCGCGAACGCGGTCACCGTCGCTTGCGCTGCCGCGATAAAACCGTTGCGGACGCTACAAACTTCCCGTAACGCTGCATTTTTTGAAGTGGCACAAGCCGCAGCGCCGATACTCCTGTTACGACTGGTGCCACCGGCACAGTCGGCAAATTCGCTCGTGGAATCATGTTTGGGGGGTCGTCGGCGATTCACGAGAAAAGTTCGACTGCCAGGAATGTGAGCATGTCTGGACGATTGGCGATTGGCGTTGCCATTGCAGCGTGCTTCCTGACGACAGGAGGCCTATACGCTCAGGGGCCCGGATCACCGGCAGGGCCGACGATGGCGGCCCCGAATACTTATTCGGGACCAGCGTCGTACGGATCTCCGTCCTACGGAGCGCCCTCCTATGGGTCACCCGTTTTCGGGTCCGCCGGCCCTGGGGATTGGGCCGGTAATTACGCGCCCGGAAATGGGGACGCCGCACCGGGCGGCTATCCGCCACAAGCTGGACCGCACGGCTACATGCCGCCCAGCGCGCCTCCGGGCCAATATAGAACCTCCGGTTCTTCCGCGCAGCCCGACGTCTATGTTGATTGCAATGGCATGACGACGGCCACCGACACACGAGAAAACGGTGAGGTTGACGAAACGCCGTTCGAGGAAATTCTCTGTCGAGTTTCCCGCAACATCATTTTCAACGTCGATTACCTCAACTGGGGCATCGAAAAGCCCGAGAACGTACTGATCGGTGCGACGCCGACGCTGGCCACGATGAACCCTGTTCAAAATCAGATCGCGAATATTTTCGGGCCGGGGTTCCTCGCATTTTTCCCGGCCAACGGTCTCTCGAAAAACCCGATCTCGCCCTTCCCAGTCAACAACGGACTCGCTCGGGCTTACAACACCGCACCGTTTTCTCTCTACGAGAACTCAGGCATCAAGGCAACGTTGAGCCTGCCATTGACCTTCGGCACGGCCGAATTCGGCGGATTCACTTTGCAGCACGCCAATACTCAGGCCAATTTGGGAGGGTTGCCGCAGGGAAGCGCCTTCAACAATCCTCCCGACGAGAACTTCGCGGCCATTCCTGTCAAAGTCAATGAAATCCCGTCGAGTTTTATGGGACTCTACTCTGAGTCGTTCGGCGCGACATTCTCGTCGCTGGTGTTCGGAGGCGAGTTCAACATCGTCTTCAACCCGATTGTCCCGCAGCAGTACGGATTACTGATCAGGCCGATGGTCGGATTCCGCTACTTGGGAATCCAGGAAGAATTCGATGTGCAGGCGTCGAATCCCAACGTCTCCACAACGACGCTTGAATCGCGCACGATCAACAATATTTACGGCCCACAGGTCGGTTTGCGGTTCGAGTTGGTCACCCAATGGTTCACGATCGGATGCGATCCCCGCGTGATGGTCGGCGTCAATCAGTTTGCTTCCAGCGTCAACTCGTCAGACCCCACCATCGGTAATAACAGCGACTACATCTCCACCGCTCGCTTCTCAGCGGTCGGTGCCCTCGACGCGTATGTCAAGGTTCCGATCCACGAAAAAGTCAAACTTTACTGTGCGTACAATCTGCTGGGCACCGGCGATATCTCGCGGCCGCAAGAACAAATCGACTACAACGTGAACGAAGTGGGCGGAGTCTTCACGAACGACATCCACCTCGACTTGGCGCATGCCAATTTTATCGTGCAAGGCGTCTCGGCCGGTTTGGAGTTCAATTTCTAGCGCTCGACCTGGCTCACGAGCCAGTCGCGCTTTAACGACGAAACGTTCTGGGCCCTCGATTGATCATTTATTGGCAGCAGAGGTTCGGCTGCGTGCCAACGGCCACTTCGGCCGGTTGAAGTGATTGACGTCGAGAGTCAACCAATCCCTTGGAACGCGAAAAGGACTTGCCCGCAAGGACAAGTCCTTTTTCGTTTATGTAGCTGGCGACAATACAAGAAACCGGGCTCGAGTCGAGCGATTAGCGGCCCTGAATGACGTGCGAATCGGGCGTCGACTCAGTCGGCTTCGTTTGCTTCTTGTCATTTCCGGACTTCGCGCGTTCCGCGGCCCGCTCGCGAGCCAGTCCCCGCGCATCGCTGACGAGTTGCTGAGCCAGGCCCAGCGCCTGGGGAGCGAAATAGGGATAATCGGTTTCGCCCGGCTCGTTTGACCGCTTGTTGGCCAAATCCTCCCAGCTCAGTTTGCTCGACAAGTTCCAAGCGGCGGCCTGGGCGACTTGCGGATCGATGGCCCTTGTTCCCACGAGCGACAGCAATGCACTTAGTTGTTCATCTTTCGTAAATTCCTCGACGGGCACGATCTTGTAGTGCGCGTAGGCGTCCGGGTCATTCTTGC
>CAYWOV010000240.1:0-5636 GCA_964459965.1 uncultured Planctomycetaceae bacterium
GCTTGCCGGCTGGAGGGGGCACTGTCAAACCCGGCGCGATGCCGTTCTCGCATCGCTGGCTGGGAAACCCGCTCTTTTCGTTGATGGCCCGCACGATGTTCGGCACGCCGGTTCACGACATCTACTGTGGCATGCGTGGATTCAAGCGGGATCTGGTCGAGCGGCTCGAGCTTCGCTGCACGGGAATGGAATTCGCCACGGAGATGATCATCAAGTCGAGCCTGTTCCACGACCAGATCAACGAGGTGCCGATCACACTGCACCCCGACGGTCGGAAGACGCGCCGCCCGCACCTGCGGACGTTGCGCGACGGCTGGCGGACGCTGCGGTTTTTCATGATCTTCTCGCCACGATGGATGTTTTGGTACAGCGGGCTGTTTTTGATGATCTTGGGCCTGCTCGGTTATGCGATTGCGCTCCCCGGGCTGACGATTCGCGGCGTCAAATTCGACGTTCACACGCTGGTGGTGGCCAGCATGGTGCTGCAGCTTGGCTTCCAATCGGCAGTCTTCGCCGTGCTGACGACGACCTACGCCATCCAGAACCGGTTCCGACCGCCCAGCCGGCGAGTCGATCGTTTCTTCCAGATCTTCACGCTGGAACGCGGCGCGATGGCGGGCCTGGCGGCGATGACGCTGGGACTACTGGCGATCGTCGCGGCCTGCGTGATGTGGTACCGCACGGGCTTCGGTCAGCTCGATTACGCGACCACGATGCGAGTCGTCGTTCCAGGCGCGACAATGGTCATGCTGGGAGCAAGCGTCATCCTCAATAGCTTCCTGTGCAGCATGCTGGGTTTGGACCGCCGCTGATCCGTTTCACACATGCGGGCTGAACCGGGAGCGACGGAAATGTCGGCGACCGAAAACAGTACGAACGTCCACGCGGCGCAACGACAATGGCACTTGCGCGGACTCGGTACGGCGCACGCGAGGTTGGTGCATTCACGCCGAGTTCAGGTATTGTCCGACCATTTTGCCGAAATGATTCCCCAGGACAATTCCGTCCTCGATGTGGGCTGTGGTGATGGGCTGATCGATTGGCTGGTGCTCAAGCGCCGGCCCGACCTGCGGATCCACGGCGTCGACGTGTTGGTGCGACCCGACACGCGTATTCCCGTCGCCCCGTTCGACGGCAGCCGGCTCCCTTTCGAGAATTCATCGTGGGACACGGTCGTCTTCTGCGACGTGCTGCATCACACGCCCGATCCGGCAGCGATGCTTGCGGAAGGGGCCCGCGTCGCGCGGCGGCACATCGTGATCAAGGACCACTCGGTCGAGGGCTTTCTCGCGCGACCCACGTTACGGTTCATGGACTTCGTGGGCAATGCGCCGCACGGCGTCGTCCTGCCGTACAATTATCTTGCTCCGGCGCAATGGCAGAACGCATTCCGCTCCTGCGGAATGACGATGATCGCCGAACGGCGGAATTTGCGGTTGTATCCGAAATACGCGGACTTAATCTTCGGCCGCCGCCTGCACTTCATCGGAGTATACAAGATCGCTCGATGAAGTCTGGCACCCCCACGACTTCGAGCCTGGCGAGATCGTTGCGACGATTATTCAGGTTGCAGTGGCCCCGCAGAGCGGCGATTGTCTTTTGCGGTGTGGTCGGCACGCTTTTGCCCGCGGCGTATGGAACGCATGCGGGTGTACGCGAACCCGTCGTCCATGACGAATTCAGTTACCTGCTTGCCGCCGACACGTTCGCACACGGCCGGTTGACGAATCCTTCACCTGAGCACCCGGAGTTCTTCGAGGCACCGCATATCCTCGTCGTCCCGAGCTACGGCTCGAAATATCCGCCCGGGCAGGGACTGATGCTCGCGCTGGGACAGGTGCTTTGCGGGCGACCGATCTGGGGCGTTTGGCTTAGTTGCGGCCTGTTCGCGGCCTCTCTGTGTTGGATGCTACAGGCTTGGACATCGGGACCGTGGGCCTTGGCGACGACCGCCCTCTCGATCGCGACGTGTGGCGTCTCCTCCTATTGGGCACACTCGTATTGGGGAGGAATGGTCGCTGCATGCGGCGGGGCCCTGCTTTTCGGCTCGCTGCGACGCACGCTCCGCGCGCCGCGCGTCGGGTCGAGCATCTTGATGGGCGCCGGAGTGGTCGTGTTGGCGAACACACGGCCGTTCGAGGGGCTGCTCGCCTGCGTCGCGGCCGGGGTACCGTTGACCGTCTGGCTCGTCCAAAATCGAAGCGTGACGTTGTCCGAAAAGCTCGCGCGCTGGGTGCTCCCGTTATGTGGAGTCGTGCTGTTCGGCGTCGCGTGCATGGCCTATTACAACCGCGCCGTTACGGGAAGCTGGCTGACCCCTCCCTACGTCGTCCACCAAAACCAATACTTCGACCAAGGCGTCTTTCGCTTCAGTTCGCCGCGCCCGCCAGACCGCAAGCCGGTGCCGCGAGTGGCGGCTTTCTACACAGAATACAAAAAACCTCCGCAGCGCGGGCTGCCGCTCGTCTTGGGGACGCTGGAAAGTTTTTATCGAAACCTGGCGATGAGCATCGATTCGAGTCTTGGAATGACGCTGGAAACTCGCGGATCGCCGTTCGCACGGCTGTGGCTGTTGGCCCTGATCGCGACTTTGTCGCTGCGGGATCGCTGGGTCTGGTTTTGCATCGGCACCGTGTGTCTGGTCCTGTTGGGAGCTGCGATCGTTTGGTGGTGGTTCCCGCACTACGTGGCGCCAATTTACTCGATCGAGATTGCGGTTCTCGCGGTGACTCTACGCCGCGCCGATGCGAACACCCGCAGACGACAACCGGCGCGACGAATGGCACCATTGGTTGTGGCGATCTTGGCGGCACTCTTCATTGCATTACCCATGCTGAACCACGTCATACTCGCCCGATACGCGCCGCCCGAAAGCGACAAGCCTACAGCGGCTAGCGCTGGGGATGCGTCGCCCGGCGACACTCGCACGCGGGCGCAAATCACTCGCCAACTGGAGCGGCAAGCAGGCAGACACCTCGTATTCGTGCGTTATGACCCCGATTTCACTGTGCACGAGGAATCGGTCTACAACGGCGCCGACCTGGCTGGCTCATCGGTCATCTTCGCCCACGATCTCGGCACTGCCAAGAATGCGCAGGTGATCGCGGACTATCCGGGCCGCACATTGTGGATCGTGCATGTCACCTTGAAAGAAAGCCGACTTGAACACTATCAATGACGCTGTGTCGTGTCGCAGGGTCGCTCGATCCAACCGCTTCGCGCAGATTCTCAAGAACGTCGGCCGTAGAATCAGTGTGATTGGAGTAAATGGCAGAAGGTGTTCGCAGCGGCCGTTTGGATCGATGCTGACTCATTCCGCCCCGATCGTCCGGTAAGAGAAAGACCGTCATGCATACGCGACGCGAGTTCCTGAGTCTGGCAGCACAGTTGGCCGGCGCCGCCGGCGCGATGGGCGGTTGTCTCGAGTCGGTCCTTCGGGCCTTTGCCATTGAGCCAGTGGCCGGCAGCAGTTACCTCGACGCCGAGCATGTGGTCATCCTCATGCAGGAAAACCGCTCGTTTGACCACACCTTCGGCACGCTTCGCGGAGTGCGCGGTTTTGACGACCCCAGGGCGATTACGCTGCGGGACGGCAATCCGGTTTGGGTGCAAGCCGATGCCAAGGGACGACACTTTGTGCCGTTCCGGCTCGACATCAAGGCGACCAAAGCGACGTGGATGGGTTCGCTCCCTCACTCGTGGGCCGACCAGGTCGATGCTCGCAACAACGGGCACTATGACCAGTGGTTGCCCTCAAAGCGTTCGGGCAGCCGCGAATACGCAGACATGCCGCTGACTCTGGGCCATTACACTCGACGCGATATTCCTTTCTATTTTGCTTTGGCCGATGCATTCACGGTTTGCGATCAATACTTTTGCTCGTCGCTGACCGGCACGACGCCGAACCGTTGTTATTTGTGGACCGGAACCATCCGTGAAAGGCCGAGCGCTGAAGTGCCGGCCAATCTCCGGAATGAAGAGGTCGAGTATGAGCGGATGGCCGACTGGCCAACGTTTCCCGAACGTCTCGAAGACCACGGCGTCTCGTGGAAGGTGTATCAAAACGAGCTGACCATCGATTCCGGCTTCAGCGAGGCCGAAGACGCCTGGCTGGCAAACTTTGGCGACAATCCGCTCGAGTATTTCAACCAGTATCACGTCCGCCTCGCGCCCAATCGCCGCGTGTTTGTCGAGCGGCGCATTAAAGAGCTTCCGGCCCAGATCGATGCCGTGCAGAAACAATCTACGGCGAATGGTAACGCGGCCACTACGAGTCGACGCACCAGGCGGCTCGCGCAATTGAGGGCCGACTTAAGTCGCCTGGAAGCCGAACGCGACAGGTTCCAACACAAGAGCCTCGAAACCTTGTCCCCGCGAGAGCGAGCCCTGCATGCCCGAGCCTTCGACACGAATGCCGGCGACCCTTTCTATCGCCAACTCACGGATTTGGTGTACCACGAAGGCGGCGTTCAACGACGGATTCGGATCCCCAAAGGCGACGTGCTCCATCAATTTCGCGTCGACGTTCACAGCGGCACCCTGCCCGCAGTCTCTTGGATCGTCAGCCCGCAGACGTTTTCGGACCATCCCTCGTCCCCGTGGTACGGCGCGTGGTACATCGCCGAAGTTCTCGACATCCTCACGCAAAACCCCGACGTTTGGAAAAAAACTATTTTCCTGCTGACGTACGACGAGAACGACGGCTACTTTGATCACGTTCCTCCGTTCGTCGCGCCGCACCCCCGCCAACCCGAAACCGGGCGCACCACTCGCGGCATTGATACGTCTGTCGAATACGTCGAATTGGCGCAAGACCGCAAACGAACGCGGAGCGACCTGGCGCGGGAGAGTCCCATCGGCCTTGGCTATCGTGTTCCGATGGTAATTGCATCGCCCTGGAGCCGCGGCGGATGTGTTTGCTCGCAGGTCTTTGATCACACCTCGGTGTTGCAGTTCCTGGAAACATTTTTAAGCCACAAACTTGGACGAAAGGTCACGGAGCCGAATATCAGCCAATGGCGGCGGACGGTCTGCGGTGATTTGACGGCTTCGTTTCAATCTTCCGCCAAGCCGCGCGGCGCCGCGTTGCCATTCCCGCCGCGCGACGAATTTCTGGAATCGATTCACCAGGCTCAGTTCAAGGAGCTTCCAACTGGCTTCCACCCACTGAGCCGTGAAGCGCTCGACGGCATCCGGCAAGACCCGTCCGGCTCGTCGATGCTGGCGCGCCAGGAGCCGGGTACACGGCCTTCATGCCCGTTACCGTATGAACTTGTCGCCGAAGGATCATTGAAGGGAGCCGAGTTTACGATCCGGTTCGAGGCTCGGAACCAGATGTTTGGCGCCCGTGCGGCGGGCGCTCCGTTCACGGTCTATGCGCTGGGTAGTAGAGCCAAGGTCACGGTTCGCAACTATGCCGTTGAAGCGGGGGAACATTTGGACGACTCCTGGGCGCTCTCCGACTTCGAGAAAGGTCGGTATCACTTGCGCGTTTATGGCCCGAACGGGTTCTTTCGCGAATTCGCCGGCGACAAAGATGCCCCGCTTGTCACACTGCAATTTTCATACGGCGGTGCGCTGAGCAATTCTCGAGCCTCCGCCGAAGAGATGGCCGTCACGGCTGCGAACGCCGATCG
>CAYWOV010000241.1:0-5623 GCA_964459965.1 uncultured Planctomycetaceae bacterium
GAGACGGTCGTCTTCTTTGCCCGAATCCCGCCGGACGGCGCCGCCGCCGAGAAGGTGGCGCGGCTCAGTCCGCCGAACGTCGACGCGGGCGAGGCAGATCTGGCCGTGGTCGAGCCGGTGCTTTATGTCGCCTTTCGGGCCGGCGCCGAGGGAGCCTCGCAGATTCTGGCAGTCGAGAGCCATGACGGCGGCGCGACGTGGACAGACCGCGTCGCAGCGAGCTCTGACTCGCTTTACGCCGAGTTCCCCTCGTTTGTCCCGCGGGACGACGGCTCGGTCGATCTGCGCTTTTACGGCGATGCGCGGGCCGCGGGGTCCGGTTTCACCATGATCAAGCGATTTGGCTCGACCTTGAAGTCGGGACATTGGACCGAGCCCGATCGGCGGTTGACGCATTTTCCGGCGATCGAAACGGCGTGGCTCGAAATCCAATTTCAACCGCGCATGTCGCGAGAACGATTCTTACCCCATGAACTCGAGGTCCAGCTCAACGGCCGCACGCTGCTCCATCAGAAGGACGTCGTGCCGGAGGGGAATTATCTGCTCCCCTGTGATCCGCAGGATTTTCGTTCCGATGAGCGCGGGACGGGCCAGAATTCGATCGGCTTGCGGACGCGGCACGTGAACGCCGGACACTACATGTTTGCGACCGGCTTTCGGCTCAAGGCGCACCAGAAGTTTATCGAGCGGCTGGTGATCGCCAAGGATCAGCAGGAAGCGGACCGGTTCGTCGCGCAGGAAACAGGCGACGTGAACCACAGCCGGCCCGACGTGGGCCTGTTCAACAATCATTTGACTCCCCTTCCGGCAAAACCGAAGAAGGGCGATCCGATCCGCCTCAAACTGCTGGCGGCGAACGTCGGCGAAGGCAAGGCCGAGGACGTGCGAGTCGACGTCTATGCGACGCCGCCGGGCCCCGATCTCAAGCCCAGTTCGGCCGCCATCGGGCAGTCGGTATCTGTCGGTGCGCTCGAGCCCTTTGACTCGAAAATGGTCGATGTCGAGTTCCCCTACGACGGGAAAGAGCGGTACTACGCGGTCATCTCGTGCAAAGGGGAAGATTTCGACACCGAAAACAACGTGCATCTGGCGAGCTTTCCACCTCCCCCGCAGCCACAAATCGAGCCGGAGCATTACGGACAAGACCAGGAGCTTATCGTTCGACCTTCCGACGATCCCAACCCGGTGGCCTCCGTTCGCGTCATCGATGCGCAAAGCGGTCGCGAAACCGCGCAGATCAAAAACGGCCGATTGAAGGGAATGGTTCCAACGGGCAACTATCGGCTGGCGGTGAGGCTTTTCGAATACGACGGCCAGGAAATCCTCTATCCCGAGCCGATTCACCACGAACAGGGTCAGCATCAGGATGTCGCACTGACGACGTCGATCGTGTTGGCAAACGGCGACGGTTTCGCACCGATTTGGCAGTGGGAGGCTGTTCGCGCCGACCATCCCGAGCAAGTCGTTGAGCGCCTGCCGGGACACCGCCCAATCATGTTCCTTCCGCCCGGCGAGTACCGGTTCGTCCTGCATCCGACGGCGTGGGACAACAACGGCGGGCGGCTTGTTTGGCCGCAGACGGTCCGTCTCGAACAAAACCAGCGTGCCACCCTGCGGTTGAACAGCGGAATCGAATTGGTCGTGGGCCAACAATATGAGCCGCTATCGAAGTGGGAAGCGCTCACCGCGGACTCCGCCCAGACTGTCGTCCAGTGGCATTCAGGCGATCGGCGGATCATGTTGCTCCCCCCGGGCCGCTACCGGATCGCCGTCCATCCCACGGCGTGGGACAACTACAGTCAAAGGCTCATCTGGCCGGACGTGGTCCAGGTCTTGCCGGACCGGTTGGCGCGGGCCGTTCTCAATTCGGGCATTGAACTTGACGCGAAGACCGATTCCCAGCATCCGCTCTCGAAGTGGGAAGTCGTCGAGGCGCGTGCTCCGGAAAAGTTGGTCCAATGGCAAACCGGGGATCGCTCAATCATGTTGGTGCCCCCCGGCGACTATCGAATTGCCATCCATCCCACGGCGTGGGACAACAACAGTGGGCGGCTCGCGTGGCCGCAAACGGTCCATGTCGAAGAGAACCAGCGAGCGTTGGCGCACCTGGCGAGCCGAATCCAATTGGTGATTCCGGAACGCTATGGCTCGATCTCGAAATGGGAAGCGATCTCCACGGACGCCAATCCAAAGGTGGTGCAGTGGCAAGCGGGCGATTTGCGGACGATGCTGGTTCCGCCTGGTCGATACCGGATTGCCATTCATCCCGCATGGTGGGACGACTCGGCTCAAAGGCTGATTTGGCCGCTCGAACTGACGGTGACCGATGGAAAACAGACTTCGGTCGCGCTCGACAGCGGAATCCGCTTTATCGCAGCGCCTGATCAGAAGCTGAGCTTCACCTTCCAGTTCGTCGACCCGAAGACGAATCGCACGATCCAATGGGGCAACAAGCCGCAGGCCGTGCAGTTCCTGCCGGCGGGCGATTACCGCGTCGACCTTTGGAAGTCGGCCACGAATACCTGGCAGCCGTACATTCCCAATGTCAGCGTCGAAGCGGGCAAAGTTCGCGAAGTTCCCTGGAAGGGCTTCCCCGACGCAGCGCCCGCAAAAACCAAATCGTCCGGAGCGGGAATCGGCCGCAATTAGCCGTGTTGCGGCTGGCTCCGAGAGAGGCCGCTATGAACGCAAAGGATGTCGGGAAATGACAATCGCCCACGCCACAAGAACAGTCTTTCTCGGTCTTGTCGTCGTCTTGTTGCCGGCGCTCGAGCTGTCTGCCGCGGAACCGGCGGCCGTGAATCTCTTGCGGCTGCCGGGCGTGAAGTTGGAAGACTCGACCGTTTCCGGGAGCGAAGCCGCTCAACTGAGTCGCCTGACCGACGGCGACCCGTCCACGGTTGCTTCGGTCACGGCCTCGGAAGACGCCCCGTTCACGGTTGTATACGGCTTCGGCGGCGCGACGGTGTCGCTCGACCGACTGGTCGTCATGCTTCCCGCGGATCCCAAGGCGTCGCCGGCCGCGACGAAAATCGACCTGCTCGTCTCAACGCTCTCTCCGCACGCCGGCTTTCAATCGGTCCGCACCGATTTTCTAAAAGCTTCGCCAGCGAAACAAGAATTCTCGTTCGGACAGGTTGGCGCCCGCTGGATCATGCTCCGCCTCGCGCCCGCCAAGGGACAGAAGCAGACAGCGATCGCCGAGTTGGACATCCAGGGACACACAGGCCCGCCGGAGAGCCACTACAACTTCAAGGAAGCGCCGGCCAAAGCGTTCGACGTTCTCGGCCGGCTGCAAAAGCTGTCGTCTCTCAAGGTCTCGATCAGCGACGACGAGGCCTCGCTGTTTGCCGACGCTCGGAACGGAAAGCTGAACAAATGGACGTTCGCCGAGGCGGCCCTTTTGGCATCCGGCGTCACCGATGCCGCCAAGCGTCAGCGCTATCTCGACCTGCTGGCAAAAATTCAGGCCGAAGCACAAGAGAAAGTTGCCGCCGCGAAGAGCCCCTTCGAGAAGGGCGAAGCCCTGCTGCATTATCTCCACGCCGGTCCGATGCGCAAGGGATACGTCGGCCATCAAACGGATCTCGCCGTTATTCTCGACAAGGAAACCTTCAACTGCGTTTCGTCGGCGACATTGTACAACGTCATCGCCCGCCGGCTGGGGCTCGACGCGCGGGGGATCGAGGTCCCGCAACACGCGTTTTCGATCCTTTACGACGGGACGGATCACGCCGACGTCGAAACAACGACCGCCGGCGGCTTCAATCCGGCCCGCGACGAGGCGGCTCGGGAGCAGTTCACGAAACTCACGGGGTTCGCCTACATCCCCGACAGCAACCGCGACCAGCGCCGCGAAGTGAGCGAGATCGGCCTCGTGGCAATCACGTACTACAACCACGGCGTCGATCTTTCGCACCAAAAACGCTATCACGAGGCCCTGCTGGCTTATTTCCGCTCGATGAGCCTCGATTCCGAGTTCGATTCGGCCGTGAAAAACGCGCTCGCCGTACTGGCGAACTGGAGCGTCGAGCTTTCGGACGAGAAGAAGTTCGACCAGGCGATCGACGTGCTTTCGACCGGCCTCGAGCTGGCTCCCAAGGACGCCACGCTGGTGAACAACCACAAGGCTGTCTGGAGCCACTGGGCCGACTCGCTGATCCGCGCTGGGAAAACTGAAGAGGCGCTGGCCGTGATCGACCGGGCCGCGAAGGCCGTTCCCGACGGGCCGTTTCAGCGAATGCGGGCGTGGGTCTTCATTCAACCGGGCGAGGAATTCGCCAAGACCGGAAAATGGGAGCAGGCAATTGCGCTGGTCGCGCCCGGTCTGAAAAAGCTCGACGGAGAGCCACGCAAGGAACTCGACGAATGGGGCCAAGGACTCTACCTCCGCTGGGCCAACGACGCGATCAGGCATGGAGACTTCGAACAGGCGGTCGCCGTGCTCGAGCGAGGTTTAGCGGTGCGGCCGGCGGATCCAAAATTCACGCAGAACATCGCCTATTCGTTCCAGGAATGGGCCGCCGCCGTCTACAAGAAGGAGGGCATTCACAAATCGGAATCGGTCATCGAGTCGATGCTCAAGCGGTTCCCGCAATCGGCGGAGATCGCGCGAGTCGCCGAATCGCAGCTGCAGCGATCGATTCAAGACCTTGACAGAAAATCACAATTTGAAGAAGCGCTGGCCGCGGCCGACCGCACCCGAGAATGGCTTCACGATCCCGAAGTCGTCGGCAACCTGCTGCACCTGATTTATGACGACTGGGCCAACAGTCACGCCAAACAGCATGAGTGGAAGGAGGCGGCCGATGTCTATGCCAAGGCGCTCAAGCGTTTCCCTGATGATGCCCACCTGAAAAACAATCTTGCGGCAACGTGGGACAGCTGGGCCGCCTCGTATCAACACAGTCAAAATTGGGACGCGGTCCTCGATGTCTATGAAAAGGCTTGGAAGGCTCTTCCCGACAAGCACCGCATCGAACAGAACATCGCCTACAGCATCCAGGAGGGGGCGCAACGGGTTGCCGCAAGCAAAGGGCCGGCCGCGTCGGAGATCTTTTTGAAGCAACAGCTCGCGCGGTTCAAAAAGATCGACCAGGTGCAGGGCGTCGCGGAGAATCACCTTCGCCGTCTTGTCGGCGACCTGGCGACGCACGAAAAATACGATGACGCGTTGGCGATCATTGAAGGCTCGGCCGATCTTCTCGGCGACTCACGGCAGAAAGCGGCATTGGCCGATGATTTGTACGACCGTTGGGCCAATCGCTTCTCCAGCAAGAGAGACTGGAAGGAGGCCGTTGAGGTTTACGACAAAGGACTCAAAAACTTCCCCGGCGATTCGCATCTGGAGCAAAACGCCGTTGCAACCTGGTATCAATGGGCCAACGGCTATAGCAACGCGAAGGATTGGTCGAACGCGATCCGCGTCTATGAACAAGCCGCCAAGCGTTTTCCGAACAACTCAGTCTTGAAGGACAACCTGGAATACTGCCGGCAGCAGAGCGGGAGCAAATAGAGAGGTTACCGAGCGCGTTGTTGCGCACCGGCCCGCTGCCATTCAATATTCGCAACGTTTTCTTCAGGGCGCGGAGCGAGCGAGCGCAAAACCGCTCCGAGCCGATAC
>CAYWOV010000242.1:0-5600 GCA_964459965.1 uncultured Planctomycetaceae bacterium
AATCGGCGCGCTGCGGCGGCTGGACCTGAAAGGCAAACCGTTCGAGTTCTCAGGTCCGGCGCTCGGCGATCGGCACATCATCAATTCGCACGACTATCATGGCAAAGTGCTGCTGGTCGCTTACTGGTCAACTTGGTGCACGTCCTGTACGCAGGACTTGCCCGTTCTCCGCGCTTTGTACGACCAGTACAGTTCGAAGGGCCTCGAAATCGTCGGCGTCAGTCTTGATGTAACGCCCGATCCAGTGGAACCGTTTTTGCGACAGAACAAAGTCAGCTGGCCGCAGATTTATTCACCGGGGGGAATCGAGAGCGACCCGGCCGCCGCTTTCGGAGTAATTGTGCCCCCCTTGATGATTCTCGTCGACCGCCAAGGAAAGGTGGTTGCCGTCACGACGACGGTCGACGAGATTAAAGCGGCGTTACCGGGATTGCTCGGTGATAAGAAGGCGGAGCCGTAAGGCACCTTAGTCGCTTGCCCCAAGACGGCGCGCCATCACCTGCAGCGTCACCTCAATCGCGTCTGTCAACTGCGGCACCGTCAGGCCTTTGCCTTCGTCGACGACTGGGACGTGGATGAAGCCGCACGGCGTGGTCGCTTGTTTTTTTTCGATTGTGTGGCGGGCCGTGTAAAACACGTGGTTGCAAACATACGTACCCGCATGGTTCGAGATGCTGGCGGGAAATCGCGCACCACGCAGTTCCTGGAGCATGGCCGCGAGCGGCAAGGTCGACAGATAGGCCATCGGTGCCCCGGGCATAATCGGCTGAGCCGTGCGGGTTTCGCCCGCGTTGTCGGCTAGCTCCGCGTCATTCAGGTTGAGCGCGACCCGCTCGAGGCAAATCCCGTCGGCTTTGCTAGCGACCCCCAAGCAGACGATGGCGTCGGGACTCGATTCTTCAATCAGCGACGTGATGCGGCTGGCGGCTCGGTCGTATTCCGTCGGGAGGATCGTCGTGTGCAATTGAAACGGGCGTCCGACGGCGGATGAAGTACGTTCAGCCAAGGCCGTGACGATTTCTTGGCTGGGGTTGGTCGCGTGCGATCCGAATGGTTCAAAGCCCGTCACGAGGATCCGCATCGTGCTTGCCCGACGTTAGCAGAGTTCAAACAGCCCGGCCGCGCCTTGGCCGCCGCCGACGCACATCGTGACCACGCCGTAGCGCACTTTGCGGCGCTGCATCTCGTTGGCCAGAACGCCGACGAGGCGGGCGCCCGTCATCCCGAAGGGGTGGCCGATTGAGATTGAGCCGCCGTTGACGTTGAGTTTGTTGGGATCGATGCCGAGCCGATCGCGGCAATACACCACTTGCACGGCGAACGCTTCGTTCAATTCCCACAGGCCGATGTCGTCGACCTTGAGGCCGTGCCGTTTGAGCAGCTTGGGAACCGCGAAGACGGGGCCGATGCCCATTTCGTCGGGGTCACAACCGGCGACGGCGAAGCCGCGGAAGGCCACTTTCGGTCTTAGGCCCAGTGCTTTGGCCCGGTCGGCCGACATCAACAGGGCGACCGAGGCACCGTCGGAGAGCTGTGACGAGTTGCCGGGCGTTACGGTCCCTTTGCCGCTCGTTTTGTCGAAATAAGGCTTGAGAGCGAGGAGCCCTTCGAGCGTCGTGTCAGGCCGGTTGCATTCGTCGCGACTGAAATCGGCTTCCTCGCGGCCAGCGATCTGCCCGGTCGTCTTATCGATGAGACCGCGGATGACGTGCATCGGCGCGATCTCGGCGGCGAGAATGCCTTCCTTCTGGGCGCGGGCCGTCTGCTGCTGGCTCGACAGGGAATATTCGTCCTGCACCTGCCGGCTGATGTGGTAGCGCTTGGCCACGACTTCGGCCGTGTCGCCCATCACCATGTACGCACCGGGGAAGTGCTCTTTGACCCACGGGTTCTCGTGGCGATTTCCCGACGGAATCTGCGTGATGCTTTCGACACCGCCGCCAATGGCCACGTCAGCCCCCTCGTGCATGATCTCATGCGCCGCCATGGCGATCGCCTGCAGCCCCGACGAGCAGAAGCGGTTCACCGTCGTGCTGGCAACCGAAGTCGGCAGCCCCGCGCGCAGGGCGGCGATGCGGGCGACGTTCGAACCCTGTTGGCCTTCGGGATACCCGCAGCCGATGATCACGTCTTCAATCTCGGCCGCTGCGACCTGCGGCGTCCGCTTGAGCACCGACTGGATGCAGTGGGCCACCATGTCGTCGGGCCGCGTGATATTGAACGAACCGCGGAACGACTTGGCCAACGCCGTTCGCAAACTTTCGACAACAACAGCTTCGCGTGCCACGTGTTTAGACTCCGAGAAGTAAATTGAGGAATGGTATGCTGAGCATATCCAATCAGCAAATCTGAGGGAAATCGAGCAGAATGGAGCCCGGTTCGGTTGACGCCGTGTTGCAATTGTACCCGGACCGGTTCCGATCGCGCGGATTTTCTTTGCCGCCGGACGGGTCGGGCTTTAGCGGGGCGATGGTGCTTCAAGTGGAGACCGATGCGGGGCCGCATTGCCTGCGCGGATGGCCCGCCGACGCTGATCCGGAGCGGATCGGCGGATTGCATCGGTTGATGAATCACGTTTGCTCGCGGGAGATTGATTTCGTCGCTGTTCCAGTGCGAGCCAACGACGGTCGGACGCTCGTTTCCGTGCGTGGCCGCTCGTGGCAGGTCGAGCCGTGGCTACCGGGGCGGGCCGATTTCTTGTCGCGTCCGACTGAGAGGCGCCTCGCGGCGGCACTCGCGTCGCTCGCGCAGTTGCACTGCGCGATGGCTTCGTTTCAGCCGGTCGGCACTGAAAAAAACTGGTTCTTTTCGAGCATGCGTATGCCAGCGCCCGCCGTGGTCGAGCGTCTCGAGCGGCTGCAGGGCTGGACAGACGAGAAGTTGGCGCTCGTGTGTCATCGGCTCGAGCAAGGCCCGGAGACATGTCCGGGATTCAATGCGGCGGCAACCTCGATCGTTGCCGGGTTCGGCCGTTGTGCGAAGGCGATTGCGGCCGAGCTCCGCGCGGCCCGGCGGCTGCACGTCCCCGTGCAGCCGTGCCTGCGCGACGTGTGGCACGACCATATTCTCTTTGAGGGCGATGCGCTCACCGGCATTATCGATCCCGGAGCTGCCCGGAGCGACACAGTTGCGGCCGATCTCTCGCGACTCGTTGGCAGCCTCGTCGCGGATGATCCCCACGGCTGGGATCTGGCGCTGACCCTGTATCAGGCCAGACGCCGGCTAACGCCGGACGAACAAACCCTTGTCGGCGTCCTCGACCGCAGTGGAACGCTCTTGTCCGGTATGACCTGGCTCGCGCGGCGGTTTCTTGCGAATGCGACTTTTGAACAGTCTGAACGCGTGGTCGCGCGGCTGGAGAAGATCGCGGCGAGGATCGAGAGGTTGAACGTAGGGTGAGCTGGCAGCCAACCCTACGGGGAGATCAAATCCATCGCTGCATCAAAATCGAGCATCGGCGTTTTGAGCAGCGAGCGGGCTTTGGCGTTATTCAGCGAGACGTCGCGCGGTCGGCTGGCGCGGCCGGCGATTTGGGTTGGCGACCGCGGAATAACTGTGTCAGGCGAGAAACCGAGTCGCACGGCCAGGCGGCGGGTCAGAGAGACGCGGTCGAGCGCTTCGCTGCCCGCGAGATGCAGGATTCCGCTGAAGTCGCTGCTCGCCAGCTCCAACAGGGCGCGGCCCAGCGTGACGACGTCGATCGGCGTGCGGACTTCTTCAGGCGGAACGTAGATCGACTTGCCCTCGCGGAACATGGGAACGGTTCGCTCCAAGAATGAGTTGCCGCCGCCAAGAAGTCCGAACCCCATCACGAGCGCCACGCGGGCAATGACGGAGTTCGCGACGCCGGCGACAATCGCCTCGCCGGCGGCTTTCGTTCGCGCGTACTCGTTGATCGGGGTTGGAAGATCATTCTCGATGTAATTGCCCCGACCGCCGTCGAAGACGTTGTCGCTTGAAAGATAGATCAGGCGAGTTGAGCGGCTGCCGCAATATTCGGCGACCGTGGCGGTGATCCCGACGTTGACGGCTCGCGCGACCGCCGGCTGCTTTTCGCAGTAGTCGATATCAGGAACAGCCGCGGCATGGATCACGACATCCGGAGCGATGGCGTCGAGGACCGCGCGAAGGGCGGCGGGATGCTTAAGATCCAGCGTGTGCCACACAAGGCCGGTCCGTTCGGCCAGTGGTGCCTTTCCGGAGAGCGGGTGGACTTCCCAATCAGGGCCGGCCTGTTGAATAACGCTCCCCGCGACGAAACCGCCGCCGCCCGTGATGGCCAATCTGCGCATAAGTGCCCGCGCTGTCCCATTTTGAGTTGTGCCCGATGCTATCGACGGAGGGCCGTTAGATCAACATCCGCCGATGTGTGCCGCACTTTCGCGGAGGTTCGAGCGCCTTCATTGGTTGGCCCGGCGGTCTTCGATATGCTCGGTGTGAAAGATGCGATGAGCGACCGAATTTTCCCACCCAACCACGAATCGCGGCTGCTGACCACGTTCAAATACGTCGATGACGTGCTGACGCAGGCCGTGGAGCGGCTCGAGTCGGCGTCGGCGTCGCCCTTTACGGAGTACGTGGCCGACGCGGGGCCGGCCGAGCGGAAGGCCGTGGGCGAATATCTCGATCGCGTGCGGGACGTCATGCGAGAGTTTCTTGAAAAGCATCAGATCGCGATTCCACAGCCATCGATGAGCGCGCTTTGGGCCGCGTCGACGGCCTGTGTGTACTCGGGCGTGTCGCTCGAGGAATTGCGCGGCCGCTACATGAAGGCTTACGGGGCCGTCACTCCTGCCGCCGAAGCCGAGTTGGAGCGAATGGTCGCCGAGGTGACCGGCGTGCTCAACAAAATGAACGCCTATCTGCAGGAACTCAAAAGCGGATCCTCTACGGCGAGCCCGCCGGCGATTCCTGACGATAAAGAAGGATCACCACGTACTCCATCGTGATCATTCCCTCGCGAACCATTTCCTCCAGCGAGGGCAAGAGCTGCTTGATCTGCTCCTCGGTGTCGACGATTTCGATGACGATCGGCAAGTCGCTCGACATCTCGAGTAGCGACGTCCGATGCACGACGCTATGGGCGCCGAACCCTTCGCTCCCGCGGAGCACCGTCGCCCCCGCCAGGCCCAGTTCGCGGACTTTGCCCACGATCGCCTCGTAGAGCGGCTTATTTTCGAAGCGGTCGGACTCCCCGATAAACACCCGCAACAGCACGCCGTTTTCGTTGACTCGCATTTGGCCTTTCTCCTCAACCTTGGGCAGCGTCGACAAGGGCTTGAGCAGTCCGCCAAGCTGCAGATTGGTCGGCTGCGGGTGTTTGCCGTGCCGGTAAAGCATCACGTTGGCCCGCTCGAGCGTGAGCATTCCGTTGTGCATGACTTGTGCGACGGGGCCATCGACGAACCGCAGAATCCGCTCGCTCGTGTCAACGATCTCGACGATCACGGGCACATGCTCGATTAGGCTCCACGCGGACCGCTTGATCAGTCCGTGCGAGCCGGCTCCCATGATGCCGCGAAGCACCGTCGCGCCGGCCAGCCCTTCGTGCCGTGCGGCTTTGACCAGTCGCTCGTGGGTCGGTGTGTGCGGCGAGCGGT
>CAYWOV010000243.1:0-5600 GCA_964459965.1 uncultured Planctomycetaceae bacterium
GTGTCCAGATGGCGCGGCCATTGCCCCAAACATGCGGGAAGGCCGCTTCGCCGCGAGCCGCGCGCTCCCACTCGGCTTCGGTGGGGATCTCCTTGCCGGCCCATCGGGCGTAGAACTCGGCCTGCGTGAGCGTCACGCCGAGGGCCGGAAAATTCGGCGGCGAAGAGGCGTTCTTCGGCTCATTGACGATGTTGCGGCCTCGTTCCTCTTTGAGGGCCGTGCGAAATCGCTTGTATTGGCGTAGCGTCACTTCGTTCACGTCCATGTAGAACGAATCGATGACGACGGTGAGCTGCGGACTCGACTCGGGCGGACCGCCGTCGTGGCCGAGGGTTACCGCTCCGCCGGTGACCAGGGCCATCTCCGCGCCGTCACGGTCGCAGTGAATGCGGAGTGGCCAGCCCAGCGACGAGTTTTTCGCCGTTGTCATCGCGGAAAATCCCGGAGGCAGCGCCTTGGCATGGTCTGCGGTCGACGTCTCGATCGCCTGGCTTTCCTCTCTTTTGCGTTCGGCCAACTTTCGGTCGGCCTTCTTGTGTTCTGTCAATTTGTGATCGGCCGCCTTGCGTCCGGATGTCTTTCGACTCGCCGTCTTCCGGTCGGACGGCTCGCGAACTGATGACGGCCGCTCGGGATTGCTTGCCGCGGCAGCCGACGGGGCGGTCTTGCGAGCGGGCGGTTTCAGCGAGTCAGGCGGATCGAATTTCGTCGAGTCGATACCCTTGGGAGGCAAGATGCCGGTGAAGTCGTCGTCCGAGACCGGTTTGCCGTCCGCTTGAACCAACTCGAACTTCGGTTCGCCGGGCACCACCTCAAAAACGTCGAGCGGATTGACCGAGGGATCCTGAGACGGGAGAGGTTTTTCCACCTTGGCGACTTGCGGCTTACGCTTTTTCGAACCTGCGGCCGGCTGGGCCGGGACATCTTCATTGTCCGCGGGCGCCGGGACGGAGACGCGGCCCGGCGGGTTGCTGGAAGGCGCCGGCTTATTGCCCGAACCGCTGTTGCACCCGGCGACCAGAGAGATCGTCACCGCCGCCACGAAGATTTGCAGGCGGCGCGGCAGGTTATGCTTCAGCATAACAATCTCTCGAGAATCGGCGTCGTGCGAGGAAGTGTTACGCTGAAGCATAACCGACGAGCAGACGACCGACCTCCGTTCAGAGGTTTTCGACGATTTCGCGGAGCCCGATCAACCGTTTGGCCCGGTGGCGGTCCTCGCCGCAGGCGATGAGCCAGCGGTCGCGAAGTTGTTGTTCCAGCGCTTCGGTCATCCGACCGCCCGTCGCGATGCCGGAGACTTTACCGCCAGCCCGATGGGTGTGTCCGCCTCCGCCGCCAATGCCTTCCAGCGTCTTTTGCAAAAGCTCGATGGCACTGCCATCGTCGCGGCGAGTGCGCACGGAAACGTAGAGATCCTCATCGATCACGCCTCCGCACAACACGCGGCGTACGCCTTGGCAGCGAATGAGCAGGTCGGCCACTTCGCCGACCGTCTCCGTTCCGCTGGCCTTGGGCAAGAGACACAGGGCCGTGTCGTTGAACAAGAGCGTTCCCTGCAGTGCCAGAACGAGGTCGCTGAAATAAGTCTTGGAGAGGGGCGCGTTTTCAATCTCAGCGATCAGGCCGTGCTCGGCTCGACCGGTGAGCCAGCAGACCATCGAGCGGTCGAGTGGCGAGTGTTCGGTTTCACAGCCGCACGTCTCAGTGCGAATGGCATAGAGCATGGCGGTCGCCAGCTTCACTCCAGGCTCGATCCCCTGCTCGCGGAGATAGCTGGCAACGATCGTCGCAGTGGCCGCGACAAAGGGGCGGATGTCGGTAAAGGACACACCGTCGGGCTGCGACCCTCCGCAGTGGTGATCGATGATTGCCGTCGGCGTCAGGTGACCGCGCGTGGCCAGATGGTTGCTCTTGCCTAAGGAACAGTCGACGAGGATCGTTGCTGTCTTCTCGTCGTCGTCGATCCTGTCGACGATATTGAGTGGCGGATTGAGCAGGTCGACAAGGTGGCGGTTTTCCGCCCGGACGATCGCCCCTCCGCCGACCAGCTCAACCGGGCAGTCGAGCCGCTCTTGGAAAAGGGTATGGAGTCCCCAACCGGCGGCCATCGCGTCGGGGTCCGGATTATCGTGGGTGACGATCCGAACCTGGGAGTAGTCGGCAAGGATGTGGAGCAGGCGTTCCGATTGAAGGCCCGGAACGGTTCTGAGGTCGGGCATGTTCGCTTAGCATGGTGTGAATCGCGTCGCGGCTGCGGGACAATCCCTGAACTCGAACCGCGCGGCATGCATTCATTCTAAGCACGACCGGTGCGTCCCGAAAGCATGGCACATTCCGCAGACTCACGAACGGAAGACGAGGATTGTCACAAGTGCAAAGAGGGGAAAGAGTACCGTCATCGCGTACAACATGTAGCCCAGGAAGCCGGGCAGGCGGACATTCGACTCCTGGGCGACCGCACGGATCATGAAGTTCGGTCCGTTGCCGATGTACGTGAGAGCCCCCATGAAAACGCAGCCGCACGAAATGGCGGCGAGAACCGAGTCGAATGCGACCCCCGGCATCTCCAGTGCATGGGCCAAATAATGGCCCCGCACGGATAGACCGTGCGTTCCACAGGCGACCGACGTGAAAGCCATGTAGGTCGGTGCGTTGTCCAAAACGCTTGAAAACAGACCCGAGGCCCAGAAATACTGCCAAGGCTCGGTCAATCCAAGCTGCGTCGCCCGGGCATTCAGGATCGCCAGAGCCGGCGTCATGGTGATGAAGATGCCGGCAAAGAGTACGGCAATTTCGACGATCGGCCTGAAGGTAAAGCGATTCTTTTCGCGCACTTCCGGTTTGGTCACGTTCATGGAGACCGCGGCGAGAATCGCGAGCAAAGCCTCTTGCACTCCAAAGGGCCAACGGTCGCCTCCGTTTCCCAGCCCTCTTCCGGCGGCAAAGACAGTCACCACAATGGCCAGCAGAAAGCCAAAGTTGTGCAGGCCGCGCACGCGAAACGGCTCCCGCGTAACGGCTACCAAGCGTTCGTGCGCCGCGCCGGTTGGCAGTTCACGCTTCTCCCGGACACCGGCCACCCAGTCCCATACGAGAAACATCGCTAAGAGCGAACCGTTCACGAGAGCCCAAACAGGAAAAAGCCGCAGCGTCCAACCGAACGGGACACCGGCGAGATACCCTAAAAACAGAGGCGGATCGCCCAGCGGCGTTAGGAGTCCGCCGCAATTAGCGACGATGAAGATTAAAAAGATGGGCACGTGTGCCAATTTGCGCCGGTGCGAATTGGCTCGCAGCAGCGGGCGGATCAAGATCATCGAGGCAGCGGTTGTGCCAAACACATTGGCCAGCACGGCGCCCAACGCCAGGATCGCCGAGTTGACCAGCGGCGTTCCCCGAAAGGAGCCCTCGATCAAAATGCCTCCGCAAACGACAAACAGGGCTGCCAAGAGTGTCATCAACGAGATGTATTCGATGGCCGTCTCGGCGAGCGCTTCGAGCCCTGTCCAGCGAAAGTGAAACAGCATCAGACCGGCGACGGTCAGTCCGAAAAGCGCCGCCACCTTTGCCTTGTTGCCGTTTGATTCCCACCACTCGGCGGCGAGCGCGGGAAATAGCGCGATGGCCACGAGCAAGGCGACGAATGGGACGATCAAGAACAGGGGCAGACGGTTGCCAAGCGGCGCCTCGATCTGCGGCACACCCGGCACGTAGGAACCGGCACCGCAGAGGAAGGGCACCGCGACGAGCGCGAGCAAAGGCACGAGCGATCGTTTCACGTTCGCTCACTCCGGCAGCGGCTGGCCCTTCGTCTCGGGCAGGAACGGCAGCGCAACGAGGCCGAGTAGAAAGACCGTGCACATCGTGATGCCGGCGTACCGCATGTCCAGCGGCTCTGGATATCCCGCGAAAACGCCGCTACGCAACCAACCGAGGGCCGACGGACCGATTGCGGCAATGAACCGGCCCACGTTGTAACAGAAGCTGGTTCCGGTCGAACGCAGCCGGGTCGGAAAGAGTTCCGGAAAATAGATTGCATAGCCGGCAAACAGCGAAAGCTGACAGAAGCCCATGACGGGCACCATCACCCAGATCTGCCACAAGTCCTGCAGAAACCAAAAAACGGCGAGCGTGCTGATGAAAGCCGCGAGGAAAGCCAGGGCAAAGGTCGGTTTGCGTCCGATCCGTTGCGCCAACGCTCCGAAGCCGAACATCCCCAGCGCCGCTCCCAAATTCATGGCGATCGAAGCGTAACTGCTCCAGCGTGCCAGCCGCCCGCCCACGACTCCGCTCAGTTCAGCCCGCACGGCTTCGGCGTCCGGTGCGAGAACGGCCGAAGGGTCGGCCTCCTTCGCCAGAAGGGCCTGCAGTTGTTGCTCGCGGGCGTGATTTCCATTGGCGGTCGCGGCGTGCAGTTGTTCCGTATAGATCCGCTTAGTCACGGGCTTTCGCTGGACGAAGCGAATCAGGTCGAAGGTGTAAAAACCGACCGACCATAGACCGATCACTCCCGCGCATCCAAGCAGGAGTCCAAACAAGGCGTGGCTGCGCAGGCGCGGCTCGCGAAACAGCTCGCGATACGAACCAAGCTGGGTGGTGACGGATCCGCCGTGGCTTACCCGTTGCCACCGCTCGGGCTCTTTCAATCGGCGCATTATCAGCACGGCCACTACGGCGGGGAGGGCACCGACCAGAAACATGATCCGCCAAGGAGTCGCGACGTGCCCCGAGCCAAGCACCTGCTCAATCCAGCCGTGCTCTTGCGCAATGCCCAGGCCCAAAAAGATAAAAGCGGCGCTCACGTTGCCGATGCCGGAAAGGGCCTGCAACAGGGCCAGCGCGTAAGGCCGGGCCGATCCCGGCATGACCTCGGCGACGAGCGCAACACCGACCGCAAATTCCCCTCCGACCCCTAGGCCGGTGAGGAAACGGTAAAAGGCGAAGTCCCAAACACCCTGCGAAAGCGAACTCAATCCCGTAAACAAGGAGTAGAGCAGGATGGTCATAATCATGGTCCGGGCGCGGCCGATTCGATCGCCCAGCATGCCGAAGATCAACCCGCCCGTCGCCCAGCCGACAATGAAAATCGAAGTGGCATTTGCACCGGCGCGACCACGGTCCTGCCGCAGTGCCTCGAGAGTCTTGGCGTCCGCGTCCTTGGGGGCAGGCATCAAATCTTCCATCGCCGCCGGCCGCGCCAGGACGAATAGCTGCTGGTCCATCGTGTCGAACAGCCAACCCATCGCGGCGACGGCCAGAACGAACCAGTGGTAGCGGTTCATCTCGCGGTACCACGGCCCGGTCATAAAGCGCGGAGCCGTCGGCGAGGCGTCTTCAAAGCCGTGCATCGATCACCGGTGCAATCGTCTAAGGGGAGAACCGAATCAGGACAGTAACCGGGCGCCGATGCCCCACGCAATTCCAGTGGGCAATTCCGCCCGGCAATTCGTACGAATGGATGACAACAAAGCGGCACGCGGACTAAAATCCGAACTTCGCCCGGCGACGCCGCGCCGACTGATGCGCCGGGCCCAAATGCCCGTGTTCCCGCCGCCATCCTCCTACAGAACGGTCATCTCATGAGTGTCGCGCCGGTT
>CAYWOV010000244.1:0-5589 GCA_964459965.1 uncultured Planctomycetaceae bacterium
AAAACATCCAGTCCATGAGAGGGCCGCCCCAGAGCGGGATGGCCATTTTGCCGCCATATCGGTCCCGCCAATGGCCCGTGCAGAAAGCGGCCAACTCGCCCGGGTCGCCGTCGTAAGTGCGGATTTCGATCATGGCCGCGTCGATCGCGGCAGACGCGGATACACAAACTCAGCCCAGCCTCGGAGGGTGCTCGGCAGCTCGTTCGGCAGCATGTCGCCCAACAAGTCGACATTCAGTTCCTTCTCAACCCGAAGGATAAACTCCATCAGATCGACGGAATTCACACCCAATGCGGCAAAATCCTCGGTGGGATTCAACTGGGCGGCCGGCCGCGGAGCCTTGGCGCCGCCTTCATTGACGACTCGCGCGAGGATTTCGGTCAAGCGATATTCGAGACCAGCCTGATCCACGTTGCTCGTACCTTGATGATTGAGAATTCGGCTCAGGGGAGTTGATCGCGAATGATTTTCCCGGTCGTCGTTCGAGGCAGCGAATCCAACCGGGTAATCACCTCGGGCCGCTTATAGCCGACGAGCTGCCGTGCGCAGTACTCGCGAATGGCAGCGACATCGAGCGATGCCGGGCCGGCCACGGCCGCCTTGACGATTTGCGAGCCGGAGCGATGTTGACCGGCATAGACCTTCACATCAGTGACGCCGGGTGCGTTCATCAGAACTGCCTCGACCTCGCCCGGAATCACCTTCAACCCAAAAACGTTGATCACTTCGCTTTCGCGTCCGACGAGATGAATTCGGCCGCCGTCGTCAAGGAAACCCAGGTCGCCCGTTTCAAACCATCCGTCGACGAGGCGCGAGGAATCGATGCCGTCGCGCGTGAGATAGCCCGCCATCATCGACGGTGATTTGACCCGCACCCTTCCGACGCCTTTTCGCAATTCATCCGGCTCGTCAAGAGGTCTGATCTCGACCGAAACCAGTTCCATCGCGGGCCCGACGCAGCCCACGATGCCGACACCTAGCGGGTTGACATCGACGGCGATTCCGCCGGTTTCCGTCGAACCGTACAAGGATTGGACCGGCTGACCAGTGTGTTCAAGAAATGCCTTGGCCGTCTGCTCACTCAAGGGAGCGCCCGCCGACAAGACGCGCCTTGGAAGTCCGGCAATCGGTCCGCGGGCGGCGACGAGCAGCAGATGCAACATGGCGGGGACGGCCGGAAATGTCGTGATCGCTTGTTCTTTCAAGGCGCGGATGATCACGTGCGGCTGAAACCGCCGGGTCGAGACCACGTTTGCTCCCGAGACCAACGGCATCGTCACACAGGCGCCGAAACCATAGGCATGGCTCATTGGGACGGTACACAGTAGCGTGTCTTCGGACGTCACTCCCATCGTCTTTTGATAGTGGCGGGCCTCCGCGACGGCCGCCTCACCGTGCCGGATCGCGATCTTTGGCGTGCCCGTTGTTCCCGAAGTTGGATGCAACGGAACGGAAGACACGGACGGAAACGGCCGTTCCGCTTGAGATTCGCCGTCGTCCATCGAGGCGCAAGTCAGCCGAGCGTTGTTGTCCAGTTCGAGACTCGTTGCGCGAATGGAAACGGGACCCATTTCGGCTTCGCTCCAAGATTCGCTCAGTGCGAAACTGGCCCCATAGGCCGCGGCCAGCCGCTTGAGTTCGTCGGGCGGGGTCTCAAAGTGCAGCAAGATGGGACAGGCACCGGCCGACAAGACGGCGATCAAAGAAATCGCGAACCCGGCACCGTTTCCGACAGCGAGAAGGATTCGTTGCCCGTCGGCAACCCCAAGTCGTTGTAACTCTTGACAAAGTTCATCGCGGCCGGCACGCAGCCTGCTACCGTCCCATGCCTCTCCACTGTCCAAATCCAGGAAAGAGCCGGCGTAATTCTCGAACAAATCCAAAAGCGGGACTGGACTTAGGTTCAGAGTTGAAACGGCGGACATGCGGCGCGTAGACTCACTCGGCTTGCCTGATCCGATTGGCTTTGCAATTCATTCGGTCAGGCCCCAGAATGGGGCTTGGCGCTTTGTTTGTCAATTGTCACCGAGAACCGTCGCACCATGAGATTTGCCTTCGTCATCCATCCTCTCGCCAGCGGAACGGATTCCTTTATCAAGCTCGACGATGAGGGTGGTGTCCTCCGCCGCATGTGGGGAACCGACCCACTCGGGCTGACGGGCCAACTCCACGAAGCAGTCGAGCGAGCCAAGAGCGGAACGCAAAGCGTTTCGCGCGAAATCCGGATTGTCGACGAGTTGATTGGCCTGGTTTCCCCACGTGGAGCGACCGCGGACGGGCGTCTCTATGAGATCCCAATGGACGTGATGGCCATCCTCGATGATCCAGATCGGGCCCTAACGTACATCGCTCAAGCGGTTCAAATGGCCAGCGATTGGGGCGCCCGGATCGTCGGGCTTGGTTCTCTGACGGGAATTATTGGTGGTCGGGGCACGGTCATTGCCGAGAATAGTTCAATTGCCGTCACCACGGGCAACAGCCTGACGGCCTATACAGCTCTGCAAAACCTATTCGAAGCGTCGGACGACGTAGGCATCGACTTGTCGCAAGAGACTGTCGCCGTCGTCGGCGTTCCGGGCAGCAACGCCACGGTGGCTGCAACCTTGCTAGCCCCACATTGCGGGCGGCTGTTGTTGGTTGGCCGGCGCTCGTCTGGCCCATCAGTCCGGTTGGCGCAACAGCTTGGGGCGGAACTGTTAACGGACATTCCGCAGGCGCTTAAGCAGGCCCGCGTTGTTCTCTCGGCTACATCCACCGGTAGTTGCATCGATCAATCGTGGCTCAATCCGGGAACCCTGGTCGTCGACGTGGGGGTTCCGACCGATATTCAAGGCGCAACGGCAGAGCGCGACGACGTGCTAATCCTCACAGGTGGGCTGGTACGCCTTCCCGAAACGATGGCCGCTGCGTCGAAGCTGCTGTGGTTCCAACACGGCATGATCCCCAGTTGCCTGGGCGAAACGATGCTTTTGGGACTCGAAGATCGGCAAGAAAGTCTGTCGCTCGGCCGCGAACTACAGCCCGAAACCGTGCAAGAGATCGGCGGCGTCGCGCGGACGCATGGGTTCGATTTCTCGCACCTCATGTCCTTTGGGTGCCCCTTAACGGATGAGGCGCTGGTCAAATTCCAAAAGACGCGTTCTCGAATCAAAGCGAAGGTGCCGCACGAGTCGAACGGCAAGTCTGGCGTTGGCCCAACTTCGACCGCGACCTCAAAGCGTCGAGCAGACCGTGCCGCCCGCCTCTACGCCCGCTTTCTCAACCCCGTCGTGATGGCGATGAACGGCAAGAGCGGATTGCTCAAGACGTTTGTCCGCGGCGATGGAGCCTACCTGTTCGACGCCGATGGCAAGAGGTATTTGGACTTTGTGGCGGGTTTCGGCGCACTCAACCTGGGACACAACCATCCGGCCGTCGCTGAAGCCGTCACGACTGCGGTGCGCGAGCAGGCGCCGGGATTTACTCCGACGGCCGTCAATCCGTACGCCACGGCCTTGGCCGAACGCCTGATTTGCCTGGCGCCAACCGGCCTCGAAATGGTGTTCTTCACGAATAGCGGGACCGAATCGGTCGAGGCGGCGATCAAACTCGCGCGGGCGGCGACCGGACGATCGGGGCTGCTTTCTTGCGACGGATCGTTCCACGGAAAGACACTCGGCTCGCTTTCGCTGACCGGCAATTCGTCGTATCAGAGGCCCTTCCGACCGCTCCTCGGCGACTGCGAAGCCATTCCCTATGGCGATTACGAAGCGCTGGAACGGACCCTCGCATCGCGGCGTTTTGCGGCGTTCATCGTCGAGCCGATTCAGGGTGAGGGCGGAATGCGTGTCCCCCCGGCCGGCTATCTGCGCGAAGTGCAGTCAATCTGCCGCTCGACGGAAACTCTGCTGATCGTTGACGAAGTGCAAACTGGATTGGGGCGCACCGGGACCTTATTCGCCGTCGAACACGACGATGTCCATCCTGACGTGGTCACCCTGGCGAAATCGCTCGGCGGCGGCCTGATGCCGATTGGTGCCATGCTGGCGCGGCGCGACCTGTGGATGAAGGCCTACGGTTCGGTCGCCAATTGCACGCTGCACACAAGCACATTTGGCGGGGGCAGCCTCGCATGCGCAGCGGCTTTGGCCACCCTCGATACACTGGAGAACGAACACCTGGCGGAGAATGCGGCCCGTCGCGGCGAGCAGCTGATGAACGGCCTGAACGAAATCTGCCGTCGCTACGGCTGCCTGAGGCAGGTTCGCGGACGCGGTCTGCTGATGGGCCTGGAGTTCAATCGGCTGCCTGGGAACCTGAAAGCACATTGGCTGGCAACCGATCCGTCCGGCCTGACTCCTTACATGGGACGCGAGATGAGCCAGTTCATCGACGCGTTCCACCTCCTGCACGCCATGCAAACTCTGTTGCACGGACACGGGATTTACACACAGTTCACCCGTTCCAATCCGCAGGTGCTGCGGGTCGAGCCGCCTCTGACCTTGACGGAAAGTCAGGCCCAAGAGTTCCTTGGGGCCGTCGACAAGACTTGCTCCGAAATCGACTACATCGTCGAGTTGATCGGCGAAATGATCGCCAAGACGAGCATCGGCAAGCACGACGCGACCGAGCGGCAGCCCATTTCCACGGCCGTGAATCCCGGCACATAGAGTCGTCCGGAAAAGCATTACTGCCGCAGAACGAGGCTTGGTTCGGCCGGCGCGTGGTCCGAACCGTTTCGGCTGCGAAGACAGTATGGCACCCATATCACCTCCGCTTTCGACGTCGCAGGCTGCCTGCTACTCCGTCGTGCACCGATCGATTCGGGAGGCCGATTGGGACGAGTGGAACCGGCTCCGTGATGTGAAGAGCGATCCCTTCATGGATCCGCGGTACATCCTGGCCGTTGAGAATTCGATGCGATCAGTCTGCCGTTTCCGGCACGTCGTAGTCCGCGACGATAAACATCAGACCGTGGCGACCGCCTGCCTCTGCTCCTACACGATCGATGCCGCGTTATTGGCGGAGGGTGACGCCAGAAAGGTGACCGCGGTGATTAACCGCTTCGCACCGGTGTTGCTGCGGATTCGCGTACTCCTGTGCGGGTTGCCGGTCTCATCGGGGTCGAGCCACTTGCGCTTCGCTGCGCAGGCCAACCGCGCGGCTGTTCTGCGGCATCTCGAGGAGATCATGCAAGCCTTCGCGCGCGAGGAGCACTCGCACTGCGTTGTCTATAAGGAGTTTAATCCCCACGAGGTCGATGATGTTGCGTCGCTCCAGGAGCTGGGTTATTCCCGCGCGGATAGTCTGCCCATGAACTGCGTTCCGACGGAGTATCGGAACTTTGACGACTACTTGTCACGCATCGGATCGGCGAAGCGCCGCACGATCCGCCGATCGAGGGAGAAATTCGCGAGCCTCGGATTCACAGTCGAGCATCGAATGGGGGCCGAGGGAGCGGCTGAGCTCTATACGGACGATGTCCACCGGCTTTACGAGGCTGTTCTCGAACGGGCGACCGTCCGTTTCGAGAGCCTGCCAGCGGAGTACTTTCGCGAATTGGCCCGCCAGCTTCCCGCCAACTCCCTCTTCACCTTCGTTTATCGCGCG
>CAYWOV010000245.1:0-5578 GCA_964459965.1 uncultured Planctomycetaceae bacterium
TTCCGCGGGCTGGCCTTCGGCCTGGTCTTCGCCGTGCTGTTGGTCTACCTGCTGATGGTCGTCAATTTTCAGTCCTGGCTTGATCCGTTCATTATTCTGACCGCGCTGCCCGGCGCCGTGGCGGGAATTTTGTGGATGCTGTTTTTGACACAAACCACGATCAGCGTGCCATCGCTCATGGGCGCCATCATGTGCATCGGCGTGGCGACGTCGAACAGTATTCTCATGATCACCTTTGCCAACGAACAAGAAGGGCACGACGCCCGCAGCGCGGCCCAGTCCGCCGGCGCCACTCGACTGCGGCCCGTGTTGATGACGGCCCTCGCGATGATCATCGGCATGCTTCCCATGTCGCTGGGACTTGGCGAGGCTGGAGAACAAAACGCACCCCTCGGGCGGGCGGTGATCGGCGGGCTCTTGGTGGCGACCTTCTACACGCTCATTTTCGTGCCCGTCATGTACACGCTGCTGCGCAACAAGCCGTCGAAACCGGAAGCCGGCGATGAAGACGAGAACGAAGAAGGCGAGCCCTCGAGCCCACCGAATCGGTTGGCCGGAGCGGCGATTTCTCCCGCGGTGATCCCGCCACCCGAGCACAGACAGAACGGTGTCACGTCGCGGAACGGCGAGTCGGACGCTTCACGAAAGGGCGGCTGATGATCAAATCAACACAAACGCACGAACCCGCTCCCAATGACGCGGCAACCCCAATCGCTCCGGAGTTCCCTGGGAGACCGCCTCGTCGAACGGCGACATCGGACAAGACGCCTGGCGACAAAGCCGACGAAGGGCGTCCCAAGTTCCGCCGCTGGAAGACCCGCTGGGCGGCGGCCATCGGCGCCGTCGTGTTGCTCGTGTTGGCCGTCGCCTTGACGATCGGCATCGTGATCCGCGTGAAAAAGGAGCGGGCGCTCGCGAACGAGACCGCCGCAAACGTCAATGCACCGCCACGGGTCGAAGTCGTCACCGTGTATCAAGCTGCGGCCGAGACCCAGCGGACGCTCCCCGGAAACGCTCAAGCCTTTCTGGAAGCGGCCATATACGGCCGGGTCAATGGATATTTGAAGACGCGGCTCGTGGATATCGGCGACAAGGTCAAGGCAGGTCAGCTTCTCGGAGAGATTTCTGCCCCCGACACGGATGCCCAACTAGCGCAAGCCAAGGCGACCCTGTTGCAATCGAAAGCGACCTTGGAGAGCAACAAGGCCTCTGAGACGTACGCCACGGCCCAGGAGCTTCGCTACCGCACGCTGCTCACGCCGGGCGCCGCGACCGAACAGGCGTATGAAAACCAGCTCATGACATTGAGGGTCGACACGGCGAACGTGCATGCCATGGAAGCCCAGATTCAGAGCAACATAGCCACCATCCAGCAGCTCTCCGCGCTTGTCTCATTCGAAAAGCTGACGGCTCCGTTCGACGGCGTCATCACACTCCGCAACGTCGATCCGGGCGACCTGATCACGGCTGACAATCCCAGCACCGAGCGGCAGCTGTTCCGCGTGGCGATGATTGATCCGCTCCGGGTGTTTGTCGAAGTTCCCCAGGTCTATTCGTCGGCCGTCAAACCAGGTCAGACCGCGATTCTCTTCCGCCGCGAGGATCCGCAACGTCTTTATCAGGGAAAAGTGACCCGCACCACCAATGCTCTCAATTCGTCGACGCGCACGCTGCGGACCCAAGTCGACGTCCCCAACCCCAAGGGCGAGCTTATGCCGGGCATGTTTCTCGAAGTGAAGTTCATCATGAGCCGCGAGGCGATTCCGGTCATCGTGCCTTCCGACGCTGTGATCGTCCGCACTGGCGCACCGAAGGTCGGCGTCCTCGATGCCCAACACAAGGTCCACTATCAAGTCGTGCAATTGGGTCGGGACTTTGGAGAAGTGCTCACTGGACTTCGAGACGGCGACGCGGTCATCATTCATCCCGGCGACGACCTGGCCGAGGGCATCGAGGTTCAACCGGTTTCCCGCGAAAAGAACCAACAGGCGAGTGACGGCGGTGGAGAAATGGGCCAGACTCAAAGCGGGTCGCCGAATGGCCGTTCGCAGCAGGGCCACGAAAAGCAGAGCGACGAGGAGGTCGGCAGTGGCAAAGAGGGCTCGCAAAGCAGGGGCCACGGTGCCGCCGGGTCCGGCAAGGCACAAAGCAGCCAAAGTGAAGGCGTCCCCGAAAAACAAACGTCCCAAACCCACTGAGGCGGCGGCTCCAATCGTCCCGCGCTCGAAGAGCGCGACGCCCTTGAAGCAGCCCGGTTCTGAACCGGTCCTCATCACGACACACGTCGCCGATGGCGGAAACATCCTCGAAATCACGATCAATCGACCTGAAGTGCACAACGCGGTCAACGGCGAGGCCGCTCGCTTACTGCTCGACGCCTGGATCCGATTCCGCGACGATGATTCGCTCACGGTTGCCGTCCTGCATGGGGCGGGCAACGACGCGTTTTGTTCCGGCGCGGATTTGACGGGTCTCGAGGAACTGGCACGCGTCGGAGCGACGGCCTTTGGGACCGGATCATCGGGCAGCGGCCCGATGTCTGGTTTATCGGGCGGCGGCCCGATGCCTGGTTTATCGGGCGGCGGCCCGATGGGAGGGTCGCGGGTCGTGCAGGTCAAACCGGTGATTACCGTCTCGCAAGGCTACACCTACGCGGGCGGCCTCGAATTGTTTTGCCACGGACACATTCGCCTCGCCGAGCCACGGGCGACCTTTTCCGTCGCCTGTCGCCGCTGGGGAGTGCCGCTCGTCGACGGCGGGACCGTTTACCTGCCCAGGCTCCTCGGCTGGGGAGCAGCTCTGCCTTTGATCATCACAGGGCAGCGAATCTCAGCGGAACGTGCGTTTCAGATCGGACTTGTCTGGGAACTTGTGCCGCAGGGAGGCGGACTGGCACGTGCCCTGTCGATAGCGCGTCAAATCTGCCAGCAACCGCGTGACGCCCTCCTCGCCGATCTCAGTTCGGCGCTCCTTGGCTCTCATTTGCCGTTGGACGCTGCCCTTGAGCTGGAGGCTCGGAATCTCGAGCCGGTCATGCAAAGCGAGAGCACGCGTCGCGGAGTCGAGTCTTTTCTGCAGGGCAAGCGGTTCTGGTTCACATGACCGCGCTTCGCATCCAGTGGTTCGACAAGTACGATGAGCACTGGCGATCGCGACGGCGTATCGAACGGGAGTTGCAATCAGATGACCGTGATGAGCGGGCGGGACATTGTGCGGATGAACGCTGGCCAGTCTTCGGCCGCCCTGCGGACGTTGGAACGGGCCTTCCTCGATTACCCGCTGATGGTCTATGCCTGCCCCGACCCACAACAGCGAAGCCGCGGCGTTCGCGCCCTTTATGCGGCAATCCTTCGCGATGCGTCACGCTACGGTGAAATTTACACGAGTCCGGGCGTCGAAGGCATCGCCTGCTGGCTGCCGCCGGGCGTTGCGCTGCCGACGTTTGTGCGGGAAATCCGCGCTGGTCTGCTCGGACTGCCATTCTCTTTCGGCTGGAAGGCGTTTCGCTGCCTGCTCGAGTACGGGCAATGGCACACCAAGCTCCACCACGAATTCACGTCGAGTCCTCACTGGTTTCTCGCGACGATCGGCGTCGACCCGGCGTTCCAGGGCAAGGGCATCGGCGGGGCTCTTTTGGAAGCCATTACGATCAAGGCCGATCAGCAGCACGTGCCTTGCTATCTCGAAACGCACGGCGAAAAGAGCGCGCGGTTGTACGAGCGGCACGGCTTCGAAACGGTGCGGCTGTTTGAAGTCCCTGGCCATTCTGTCCCCGTATGGGCGATGCTCCGCCCGGCACGAAGCACCTGAACAGGCACTTCCTCTGTTCGTTTTCCTCCGGAGGCCGTCATGCTCAGCGCCCGAAATCAATTCAAGGGAAAGATCAAGTCGGTCACGCTCGGAGATGTTGTGGCGGAGGTCGTCGTGGCGGTCGCCACGATCGAGATCGTTTCGGTCATCAGCCGCACCTCCGCCGAACGCCTGAATCTGAAAGTCGGCGATGAGGTGACCGCGGTTATTAAGTCGACCGAAGTCTTGATCGATAAATAGGGACAGCTCGAGACCCACAGCAACGGGCGGTTAAAGAAATGCATCCCGTCAGCCGGCGAACTTTTCTCGAAGTGGGCTTGGCCGGGCTCGCTACGTCGGCGATGAACAAATCGGCGGCAGGCGAAGGACCCGCGGTCGCGAACACTCGGAAAGTCATTCGATCGACCGAAGCGACTCCGCGCGGAACCCAACTCGCACCCGTGCGCGTGGCCGTGATGGGAGTCAACGGGCGCGGCCGGCAGCTCTTGCCGTCGTTGCTGGCGTTTCCGGAAGTTGAGATCACGCACATCTGTGACGCCGACTCGTCCGTGATTCCCGCGGCAATCAAACTGGTGACCGATCACGGTCGCAAGGCGCCGGCCGCCGTTCGCGATTTTCGCACGGCGCTCGACGACAACAAGCTCGACGTGCTGGTTTGTTCGGCTCCCGATCATTGGCATGCGCTGGCGACGATTCTCGCCTGCCAGGCGGGTAAAGACGTGTACGTTGAAAAGCCGGTCTCGCACAACGTTGTCGAAGGGCGCCGGATGGTTGAGGCCGCCCGGAAATACAACCGTGTCGTGCAGGCCGGCACTCAACGACGCAGCAGCGAAGAACTGGCCTTGGCCGTCGACCGCGTGCAGAGCGGGCGATTGGGAAAAGTGCACCTGGTCCGCGCGTGGATCACGAGCGTGCGGCCGAACATCGGGCATCAGCCGGTCACCGCGCCTCCGGCCGCTCTCGATTTCGACCTGTGGGCCGGGCCGGCCGTCGATCCGCACTACAAACAGAACCTCGTTCCCTATCACTGGCATTGGCGCTGGCTCTACGGAACGGGTGAGTGCGGGAATAACGGCATCCACTTCCTGGACATCGCCCGGTGGGGACTGGGAGTTGATGCGCCGCAATTCGTCACGTGCGGTGGCCGAAAATACCATTTCGACGACGACCAGGAGACGCCCGACACCCAGTTGGCGACTTTTGATTTTGCCGACGCGGCCATCGAGTGGGAGCATCGCACCTGGTCAAAGCGTGGCGAGGAAGGCTCTCCCTTTGGGATCGTGTTCTACGGGACCGAGGCGACGCTCGTCGCACTCGAAAACGGCTGGAAGATCTATCACGATCGCAAAGTCGTCGAAGAGCACGCGTCAACGGGTCATGCGGAATGGGTCGGCCGGCACCTCCGAAATTTTCTCGATTGCCGATTGACGCGAAAGTGGCCCGCGGCCGATATTGAAATCGGCCATCGCAGCACAACGCTGTGCCATCTGGCCAACATCGCCTGGCGAACGCGATCCACCCTGCGATTCGACGGTGCGACGGAGACAATCGCGGATAACGCGGCCGCCTCGGCTCTGCTCAGTCGCGAATATCGCAACGGATATCGGCTGCCGTCGCTCACTTAGGAGCGCCCGCGTCGGCGGTGAGTTTACGTTCGATAGAGCTCGTGTTGCTGGATATAGACTTCGCAAGGGCGCGGCGTCATGAAACGGATGCTTTTCCCGTCGCGGACGCGGCGGCGAATGTCGGTCGCGGAGAGGTCGATGCC
>CAYWOV010000246.1:0-5545 GCA_964459965.1 uncultured Planctomycetaceae bacterium
GGAGCACGCCTTGGGCCCCCAGTCCGGCCGCCACTTCGTCGAAAATCGTGTGATTGGTGCCGGTCGGAACCTCCTGGACGAGACGCGAGATCACCATGCCCGGTGCGCGATCGATCGCTCCCGCATCCGGCTTGAGTTCCCCTTGAAGCAGCTTGAGCAAAGTCGATTTGCCGGCGCCGTTGCGGCCCAAGAGGCCGACTCGTTCGCCCGGCTCGATCTGCAGACTGACGTCTTCAAGAAGATTAGCTCCACCGTAACTGAAACTGATGTTTCGCAGCCGTAACCAACTCATACGTGTCTTATTTCCTCGCCGCCATGCTTAAGGCGTTGATATCCCGGGACTGTAGGGTAGGACGTTGCCGAGGGTTTCGTCCACGGATGCCCGGTTTTTCGGACAAGAGGCGGTGGCGTTTGGCCGTCCGATTTCTCTATCATCCGCTTCGCATCGAATATTCGAAAAAGCAACCCGCCTGCGAGCCCTGCCGCATGACCGCCGCGAATCAACCGGCTTCAAAATATGACTGCATCGTGATCGGTGCCGGCCATAACGGTCTGGTCTGCGCGAATTACCTCGCCCAAGCCGGCTGGAAGGTTCTCGTGCTCGAACGCCGTTCGCTGATCGGCGGAGCCTGTGTCACCGAACCGCTTTGGCCGGGCTACAAGGTATCGACTGCGTCTTACGTCGTCAGTCTGCTCTTGCCGGAAATCGTGCGCGATCTTGAACTCGACCGTCACGGTTACCGCGTGCTCAAACGGTCGCCGTCGTCGTTCACGCCGCTCGATGACGGACGCTACCTGCTGCTGGGGAGCGACCGCGAGTTCAATTGCCAGCAGATCGAAAAATTCTCCGCCCGCGACGCGGCGAATTTCGCGGACTATGAATCGCTGCTGGAGCAGGTCGCCGATTGCCTCGATCCGGTGCTGAGTGCGACACCCCCCGATGTGCTTCCCTTGCCGGCCGAGTGGCGCCAGATCCCCCTTTCAAAGCGGATTCGCGACGCGCGGCAATCGTTCTCGCTTTATCAGGCCTTCAAAAAGCTGGGCAACCGTTTGCCGGAGGCGCTCGAACTTTTGGCCGGTTCGGCCAGAACGATTCTCGACCGCCGTTTTGAGTCCGACGTGCTCAAGGCCACGCTGGCCACCGACGCCATCATCGGTACGTTCCAACCCATCTCCGCTCCGGGCACCGCATATGTGCTTTTGCACCATGTAATGGGCTCGGCCGGCGGGGCCCGCGGAGTTTGGGGCTACGTCGAGGGGGGAATGGGCGCGCTTACCCGGGCCATGGGCGAATCGGCGAAAGAACGGGGCATCGAAATCCTTACCGACGCGGCTGTTCGCAACATCGAAGTCGCCGGTGGATCGGCAGTTGGCGTCGTGCTGGAGGACGGCCGACGATTTACGGCGACGCGCGTGGCCTCGAACGTCGACGCGCATCTCACGTTTGAAAAAATGCTCGAACCGGCCAGTCTGCCGGCTCCCTTCTTGGAAGCCGTGCGGCGGATCGACTACGCCAGCGCCAGCATGAAGATCAATTTGGCCGTGCGGGAGCTGCCCGATTTCACCTGCCTTCCCGGCAAGGATGAAGTCGGCCCGCAGCACCGCGGCACGATTCACATCGGCTGCACGCTGGACTATCTGGAGCGGGCGTACGACGACGCGAAATACGGGCAACCGTCACAGCGGCCGATCGTCGAAATGACAATCCCCACCTCGGTCGACAAGACGATCGCGCCGCCGGGCTGCCACATTCTTTCGCTGTTTGTGCAATACGCGCCCTATAAACTGTCGTCGGGAAGTTGGGACGACATCAAGGAAGAGTTCGCCGACCGCTGCGTCGCGGAGATCGCCCGCTACGCACCGAACGTGCCCGGATCGATTTTGCATCGACAGGTGCTCAGCCCGCTCGATCTGGAGCGGACCTACGGCCTGACCGGCGGCAACATCTTCCAGGGCGCGATGCCCTTGCACCAACTATTCAACATGCGGCCCGTTCCCGGTTACAGCGATTACCGCACGCCAATCGAGGGACTCTACCTGTGCGGAAGCGCGGCCCATCCCGGTGGCGGCGTGATCGGTGCTTGCGGACGGAACGCCGCTCGGGAAATGCTCCGCGACGGACGGTAGCCGCCTACCAGCCCGCCCCTTTGGTGGTCGTTTTCACGCGGCACAAATACATGTCCGCACACAAATAAAGTGTGCTGCCGTCGTTGCCCCAGGCGCAATTGGCCGTTTTTTCACCCGTGTCGATGCGGCCCAGAAGCTTGCCCTGCGGCGAAAAGACATGACACCCGCCGGGGCCCGTGGCGAACAGGTTCCCCTTGGCGTCGACTTTCATCCCGTCGGGAAGGCCGGGCAGCTTGGCCGCATTCTCGGTGACGTCGGCGAAGACCTTGCCTGGTCCGAGCGTGCCGTCGTCCAGTACGGGAAACGCCATCCAGATGGCCGCCTTCGGATCGGATTGGGCAACGTACAGCGTCTTCTCATCAGGCGAGAAGGCGAGGCCGTTCGGGCGGGTCATGTCCTTCGTCAGCAGGGTGAGTTTGCCGTCCTTTGACAGGCGGTAAACGCCGCAGAAGTCGAGCTCGCGCGCCGGATCGTCGGCAAGTTTCGGCAGGCCGTACGGCGGATCGGTGAAATACAGGTCGCCGTTGGATTTGAAGCACAGGTCGTTGGGACTGTTGAAGCGTTTTCCCTGGTAGTTGTCGACGAGCGTCCGTTTTCCGCCGCCGTGTGTGAGCACGGAAACGCGCCGATCGCCATGCTCACACGAAACGAGCTGGCCCTTTGAATCGAGCGTGAGGCCGTTGGAACCGGGCTCTTTGCTGTAGGGATAAAGGCCCGTATAGCCGGACGGTTTAAGGTAGACGCTGACCCCGTCGCCTTCCTTCCATTTCATCACCTGGTTCGCAATCACGTCGGAAAAGAGCAGGAACCCGCCCTCCTTGACCCACACCGGCCCTTCGGCCCATTTGAAGCGAGAGGTGAGTACCTCGATCTTCGCGTCTTTGGGGATCAGCTCGTCGAGCTGCGGGTCGTAGCGGTGGATCGTCCCTATGACGGGAAAGTTCCGCGTGGCTTGTGCGAATGCACCGCGAGAGCCAAGTAGTAGAGTCGCGGCGACAATCGCCGTGAGAAGCAACGCCTTGCGCATGGTGTCGTCCTCTGGGGGATGCGTCTGGGGTGATCAAAAGCGAGGTCCATCGTAATCGGTTGAGACCCGATGACAAGGGAATGTGGGGAATGTGGATCGGTCGGCACCGGCGTCGCCAGCTGCCTTCGTGAGTTACTTGATAGATACCCCCCCCAAAACATTTGGCCAAGTTGGCCAAGTTGATCGTCATGAATGGTCTGATAGGCAGGCATGTTGGTCATCTTGGCCAACTTGGCCAACACTTTCGGACATCCCCCAAGAGGTTGTTCAGGACCCTTCGCGTTCGACGGCCGAATGTCCCAACTGCAAACTGGCGAATTTAGGGGAATTTGCGTGGCCCGGTTGCAAGAGGGCGGTCGGCAGATCCATACTCGATGGTTTCAGAGTCATTTGGCCTTGAAGTTTGTATTGAGCGGAGAGATTCATGCCTGCGTTTCGATCCATCGTCGGTCTTTTCGTGTTTGCCGCTGCGGGACCTGTCATTCTGGCGGCCGATGCTCATCCGGCGACGATCGTTTACCAGGGAGGCCGGATTCTGACGGCGGCTGGCCCGGTCTTCGATCCCGGCACGCTCGTGGTCTCGCAAGGCAAGATCGTCGATGTGGGGCCGGCTGACACGGTTACCATCCCCAAAGACGCCCAGATCGAGGACGTTTCGGGCAAGGTGATCATCCCCGGACTGGTCGACACGCATTCCCATTTGGGGGTCTACTCGCGGCCCAGCGTGCAAGCCAACAGCGACGGCAACGAGATGACGGGACCGGTGCAGGGCATTGTCCGCGCGCTCGATGCGCTCAATCCGTACGATCCGGGGATTCGCATGGCCAATGCCGGCGGGGTGACGGCCGCCAACGTCATGCCTGGCAGCGGAAACGTCATCGGCGGTCAGACGATTTACGTCAAGCTTCGCGGTTACACGCCCGAGCAAATGTGGATCTCGTCGCCCGACGTCTTGGGCGGGTTAAAAATGGCGAACGGCGAGAATCCCAAACGTGCCTACGGCAGTCGGGACAAAGCACCGGGCACACGGATGAAGGTCGCCGCTCTGCAGCGAAGCGAATTCCTGGCCGCCAAGAGCTACATGGCCAAATGGGACCAGTACCGCAAGAAACTGGCTGCCGGCGAAACGGTGAGCCCTCCCGACATCGACATCGCACTGGAGCCCCTCGTCGAGGTGCTCCAGCATAAGCGGACCGTGCACTTCCACACGCACCGCGCGGACGACATTTTGACCGTCCTGCGACTGAAGGACGAGTTCGGCTTCGAGCTGGTCATTCAACACGGCACCGAGTCGTACAAAGTGATCGAAGCCATCGCCCGCCATAAGGTGCCCGTCTCGATGACGCTGATCGACAGTCCGGGCGGGAAAGCCGAAGTGGTCGATCTGAAAGACCAATGCGGCGCCGAGCTGGCCCGCGCTGGAATCAAGGTGATGGTCAACACCGACGACCCGGTAACTGAGAGCCGGTTCCTGTTGCGGACGGCCGCCACGACGGTTCGCGGAGGGCTGCCGGCCGACGAGGCACTCAAGGCCGTCACGATTAATCCCGCGCAGGCCCTGCATCTCGATCACCAAATCGGCTCGCTCGAAAAGGGAAAAGACGCCGACTTTGCCATTCTGAGCGGCGAACCGTTCAGCGTTTACACCCGCGTGCTCGAGACTTACATCGACGGCAAACCCGTCTTTCGGCTGTCCGATGAAAAGGAACGGCTCTACCAGGTCGGCGGTTTTGCAGTCGCTGATAAATCGAAGATCCCCGCGCCAAAGCCGTTGGTGAAACCGCTGCCGACCGTCGCCGCACCGCCAGCGCCGGCGGGAGCGCCCTCCGTTACGCCTGAAGCGAAGTCCGTGTTGATCCTGGCAGGTCGTCTGTTCACGGCCGAAAAAGGGCCGATCGAGGACGGTGCCGTTCTCGTCAAAGACGGGAAGATCGTCGCCGTCGGTCCGCTTGCGTCATTGAAAGTCGATGCGAAGACGCCGGTGATATCGGCCCAGTCGGTCACCCCGGGACTTATCGACGCGCACAGTCTCGTGCCCCTTTCCGGCGAGTACAACATCGCAGCCGATCAGGATGCCGACGAACGGTCGGATCCGGATCAGGCCGACCTGCGCGTGCTCGACGCCTTCAATCCGTCGGAACCGTTGTTGCAGTTCCTGATGGAACAAGGGGTCACGGTCGTGCACGCCTGCCCTGGACGGGCGAATGTGATTGCGGGCGTCACGGGCGTGTTCCGCACGCACGGCGTCGAAGCCGAAAAGATGGTCGTCCACTTCCCGCAGTCCTTGCTGTTCAACTTGGGCGAAGTGCCGAAGGAAACGTACAAGGGCCAACGGCCCGGCACACGCATGGGAACGGCGGCCCTGATCCGCAAAGCTTTTACCGATGCCGG
>CAYWOV010000247.1:0-5544 GCA_964459965.1 uncultured Planctomycetaceae bacterium
GTCGGGCCGTAGAAGCTCATGCTGGCTTCGTACTGGCCCATCTTGTACTGCTCGATGGGGATGATGTAGCCGATCCATTCGTCGGCCAGTCCGCCGATGATCGGATGCTGAGCTCCGGTGATCTCCCGGGTTCTTTGCTTGATCTCGAGTCCCTTTTGCGTGCAGAGTTCGCCCGGAATGCCGACGACGACCAGGTCGCCCACGCGGAGCGAGAGGCTGGCCGTCTTGGTGGGCCAGAGTTTGGGCAGCATCTCGCGGAGCAGATCTTCCGTCAGGCCGTACTCTTTTCCCCCTGTTTCGGCGAAATTAGGGTGCCATTGCCGCTTCGGCAGGGTGATTTCTTCCCGCCAATAGGCGAAGGGGATATTGCGAGCCGTCGATGTCTTTTGCCAAACGTGCCAGGCCGCTATACCCAGTTCCCGGCCATAACGTTCGGCCTTTTCGTAGTGCGAATCGCCCGAATCGGGACGGGCAATTGTCGATTGATCCCCTTCCGCACCGTTACAGAACATGGCAACCTCTCCCTCGCCGATGAGGGCTTCGAGCGTCCGCTGCAAATGGCCGGGGTAATCACCCGAAAACCACATGTCCTCGGAGCCCATGAAAGTCGGGTGGGCAGTCCAATTGACGAAAACGGCGAACGGTTTTCCGTCGAGACGATCGATGCGGACGACGGTTAGCTCAGGGTCGACGATTCCTCCGGGAATACGGCGATTGCGATTCCATTTCTGAAGTTCGACGCTGGATGTGCCGATCGCGACCGGAACGAGCGTTTTTTCGGCCTCAATTACAACGTCGGCCAGGCGTTTCATAATCAGCTCGTAGAGCGGCGGATTGTGAATTCCCAACTGCGGAACCTGGAAGCTGTTGAGCGGATTGAGCGCGTTCATCTCGATGGCTGTGTGCGAATGGCTGGCCAGCATCATCAGGTTGTCGGCCGTCCAGCCTTTGTCTGTCAGGCGGTCAAGCACGGCAGTTTTGACCGACGGAGCGAAGCCGAGCGCGTCGGCCGTCAGCAGGCAGAATTTCTTGTGTCCATCCGTCAAAACGAGCGCCTTGGCCATGATCCGGTCGTGCACGCCGGTCGCCGGGCGGTTCATTCGATCGCCATATCCTCCGAGGGACGACTTGAGGGACAGCGGAGGCGTGAGGTCGATCTTGGCGATTCCCGCTCGCAATTCGGCGGATTGGCACGGAGCGAGATCCGCGGCAAACGACGCCAATGCTGCCAATGACACGAAAAATACGAGCCGCGCGCTGCTCACAGGCGTCCCTCCTCGGTAAGGAATTACGAATTGCCGCCCGGTCGAAGGCGATCGATCCCCGATCTTAACGCTTCACGAAAGTGAAATAATAGAATAAAAGGCCCGTGGCCGAGGTCATGGCCAAATCGAGGGCCGAGGTCCAGCCCAACCATTTGTGCAAGGGGCTGTGTTTCGAGGGGGCCGGTGGATTGCCGAATCGGGGCAGTGCCAGACTGATTGTCAGGGCCCAAAGGAACGGGGTCGAAATCGCGAACACCAAATGAATGTGCAAGAGCGTTCGGGCAAAGGCAAAGTCGGCGGCCGAGATGTCGGGCCGTGATTGCCGTACGATGTTTTCCCACCCATGGTGGACGACCTGAATATCGAGCTCGAACGCGGAGACAGCCAAAAGGAGCACGCCTGCCAGGAAGAGCTGCAGCCGGCGATGCCAAACGTAGTTTCGGCGAAACTTGACGAGAAAAATGCTCACCGCCAGAACGGGCACGACTAACTCCAGGGCACACACGACCAGGTCGAGCATGAACGTCGCGTTGTACCCAAGAAATCCGTTCGACATGATGGGACTCTTTATCAGATACAACCCTCCGTTCCAAGCCCCTGAAGATTCCAGGGCAAAGTGGCGGGCGAAGGCGAGGCATGACGGATGAAAGAATACAGCAAATATCAGAAGAACATCATCAAGCGGTACTACGACAACCGCGATGACATCGATTTTCGCCGCTTGGGGGAGATTGCCAGCGACCTTTATTTGTCGACGGGGAAGAAAACGGACCGCTTGTGGAAGCAGGCCGCGGAGATCATGGCACGGCTCAACGTGCCGCCAACTCGAATCGCGCACGTTTTAAAGGCCGCGAACCCGGCCGTCCTGGCTGAGGTGGTCAACGATGTGCAGAAAGGGCTGATCCGTCCCGCCGAAAAACCTAAGCCGGCCGATCCTGGCACAAATAAAGACTGAGCGGACTCGAGACTTGAGCTCCGGGATCCACGAATTGGGAGACATGATCGGGCGAATTTGCCCATTATTGGCGCAAAGTCTCGGGCGGGCCGCCGGGCGTGGGCAGGCCGGCCGCGATGAGTGCCCGGTGATAGTCTTCCGGCGTGTTGATATTGAAAAGCGAGCCAAGCGCGGGATCGACCCGCCGGAGTTCCAACACGTCGACAATACGTGCATCGAACTCCTGAACAAGGAGCTGTGCACGCAAGCGTCCTTCCGCCACCATGCGATTGACGCGGGTCACGACGCTCGTTCGATAGGCTCCCGAAAGCGGGTGATAACACGTGCCATCCCAAGGAACGGCCATTTCGTGCTCGCCCAGCGCCTCGACCATTTCGCGGACGAAATCGGCCTTGAGCAGCGGGAGATCGCAGGACGACGCGTAAACTGCATCGGCACGTTCTCGCAAGGCCTTCATTCCGGCGGCCAATCCGGCTAACGGGCCCTGATTCTCGATCTCGTCTGTAGCGACGAGCGTTCCGGCGGGAAGTGCGGGAAGCTCCTGTCCGCAAGCGGCGACGACGACAATGGGCGAAACGACTTGGCCCATAATGCGTACGACGCGGCCCAGCATCGATTCGTCGCCAAAGGGGAGCGACAGTTTGGGACGCCCCATTCGCTTGCTCTCGCCGCCGCACAGCACGATTCCGCCGAAACGATCACGCGGCACGGCTTGCATCGCGATGTCTCGACAGACCGCCCTAAATCGTCGGAAGTGGTTCGGTGGTCCGCGGAACCGCCGGCTCGCTGCGCACGGGAATCTTCTGCGAGCGGGCCTTCTCGGATTTCAGCAGTCGCACCCGCAAGACGCCGTTTTTGAGCTCGGCCGACACACTGTCGTGGAGGACGGGAGCGGGCATGGGGATCGTACGATGAAAAGGACCCTGCATCCGTTCCACGAGATGGACGACGGCCCCTGCCCCAGTCTGCGAAAGCTTCTTAGGCCCCTGGATCGTCAGCATATTCCCCGCGATTGATACATCGACGACGGCCGGTTCAACTCCTGGCAGGTCAACATCGACGTGAATTTCTGTGGGAGTTTCCACAAGATCGACGGCCGGCGCCCATTGGCGATCGGCTGCTCGCAGTCCGACGGAGTCGAGCGCCCGGCCGCCTTGCTGTAAGGCGGCGTCCACCCACCGCTCGAATTCCCGCCGCAGTCGTTCGACCGACTGTGATATTGGACCTGATCCCTGTGCGCAGGAAGAATGAAATTCGTCGGACATCGTTTGGTCCTTTCCTTTTAGGGATTCGGCTCGGCATTCACTTCAATTCGCCGTGGCTTTTGCTGGGGCGCCTTGGGGAGAACGACTTTTAGGACTCCGTTGTTCATCGTGGCTGCAATCCGTTCGTGGTCAACCTCATCGCTCAGAATGAAGGATCGCAGGAAATCGCCGATTCCATACTCTTGGTGAACCAATCGCGCCTCGGGCGGCACAACGCGGTGGACACGGCCAAAGAGGGTCAGCTTGTTGTCCTGGACTTGCAATTCCAGCGTTTTGATCGAAACGCCGGGGAGGTCGGCCTGTAAAACCAAGCCTTCATCGGTCTCAAAAATGTCGATCGGAGGCGAGAAGAGAAACCGCTCGCGTGCGGATTCCTCGGCCGTGGGCTCGTCGGGCCTTTGGCCCGCCAGGCTACTCTGCGCCGACGTAGTTGCGGCAGGAGCTGCTCCCTCGCCGTTACTGGGCATCACGCCGCCATTATCCGGTGCATCGGCCATCGTTCGTCCAATCGCTCTCCGTACGGGCAAGAATGCTGGCTTCGACGTACGACTAGTCTGTCCCCTCGGCGACGGCAATTCGCCGCGCCAGCTCCTGTTCTCCTTTGGGCAGATGAATTCGCAGAATCCCGTCGACAAATTCAGCGCTCAACGCCTCTTCGCGGACACGTTCCGGGAGCGACAACGCTCGCTGCCAACTTCCGTGGAAGCGCTCCTGTCGCCGGTACCGTTCCTCCGGCACTCCATTCGGCTCTGATCGCCGTCCTTTGAGATTCAAGAGGCCGTTCGAGATTGTCACCTCGAGATCCTCCGCCTTTGTTCCCGGAAGCTCGGCCGTCAGCAGATATTCGTTATCGAGTTCGTACAAGTTAACCGCCGGAAACTGGCCGCCGAGTCGAATTCCGTGGAACGCAAAGTTAACGCTGTTGAGCAGCCGGTCGACTTCTCGCTCCAGGTCTTCAAAGGCGTCCCAAGTGTGTCCCCAACGAAATACGGGCATTGCGCTCTTTCCATTGTCGCCAGGCGATGCCGCTCGCGCCCAATGCTAAGTTCAATCTAACTCTAGGATTGCAAAGGCTGTACCGTGCAATTTGAGGATTTGACGGAACGAATCGCTGGCAGCATCGACGCTTCTAAGGCCTTTTGCTTTCGCGGTTTACGAATAGGACGTCGGACACGCCACTGCATTTCGTTTTCAGGCAGCGATGTGTCAAAATGGCAGGAAAGATGGCTCGACACGGCGGTGATCAACCGACCGTGTCAGCCCAGCAGACGGCGGCTTCGAATCCGGTTTGATCCCTAAAGTCCCCTAAATTCGCATTACCAGAGTGCTGCTCGCAAAACCGATCCTGATTAAGTAGGCTCTCGACTATGGTTTTCGCGCTGAACGCCAAGCATGCGGTCTATGTCGGAAGCTTCGATCCGATGTCGCTCGGACACGAAGACATCGTCCGTCGCGGGGCGGCGATGTACGAGCAGGTGACGGTGGGAATTGGCATCAATCCCGAAAAGCGGCCACTCTTTTCGCGTGAAGAACGACTCGATTTGGTGGCCAAGGTGCTGGCCCCTTACAAGAACGTCACTGTCGATAGTTTTGACGGATTGGCAGTCGATTTCGTTCGCCGCTGCAAGGCCGCACTCATGCTACGCGGGTTGCGGACTTTGACCGACATCGAAATGGAATTCACCACTTGCCTCGCCAACCGCGTCCTTGCGCCAGACATCGAGACGGTGTTCCTGATGGCCGGCGAAAAATACGCGCACATCTCAAGTACCCTGATCAAGCAGATCGCGCAGATGGGGCCCCACGACAGCGCCGAGAAACTTCGTGCGTTTGTTCCGGAGCCGTTCGTCAAGCCGCTGATCGATAAGTTTACCCATCGCAAACAGTGATCCGTTCCGCAAGATCGACGAGAAGAAGGAGATTCCCATGGTCAAAACGGCATCCACCATGCGGCCGCTCGGACAGCAAGCGCCGGCGTTTTCGCTCCCCAATATCGACGGCAAAACGATTTCGCTTGCGGACTTTGCCGGCAAACGGGGTTTGCTGGTGATTTTCATGT
>CAYWOV010000248.1:0-3479 GCA_964459965.1 uncultured Planctomycetaceae bacterium
AGGGGTTTGTGCGGCGAAGGTTGGGCCGCGGCCTGAGCGCGCTGCTAGGGGGTACTCCCAACTCCGACCAAATGACCGATGGCGATGGTGCCTCCGCCGTGATTCCGATGTCGGGCCGAACCGTGCCTGCGGACCCGAACCAGATCCATGTCGAGCTGATTGAGCGCAATCCATTCCAACCTCGAAAGGACTTCGATCCCGAGTCGCTCAGCGAGTTGGTCGAAAGTGTTAAACAGCACGGCGTGCTGCAACCGTTGCTGGTGCGGCCCTCCGGTGCACAGTATCAGCTCATCGCGGGCGAACGTCGCTGGATGGCCGCCCGCCAGGCAGGACTCGAAACCGTCCCGTGCCGCGTCCTGGAACTCGAAGACCAGGCGATGTGCGAGGCCGCCCTCGAAGAAAACCTGAAGCGGAAGGATCTCAACGTCCTGGAAAAAGCGCAGGCGTTTCAGGATTATCTGCACCGCTTCTCGACGACTCCCGACGAGTTGGCCCGCCAGCTCAGCATGAGCCGCTCGTCGCTGTCGAATTTTCTGCGACTGCTCGAACTCTCCGAATTCGTCAAGGAAGCCCTCTTGGCCGAGCGCGTCTCTTATGGACACGCGCGGGCCGTGCTTTCGCTGCCACACGAAGGACAGATTGCCCTGTGCCAGCGGATCGAAGCTGAGTCACTTTCAGTCCGCCAGACTGAAGCGGCCGTCCGCGAATTGCTGAAACAGCAACAGGACGGAGTTGCGGAGACGATTCCCTTCACGGCCGCTGCCTCCGGCAAGCCGTCGCCGGCGGAAGCCAGCAATCACGTTCGCTCTGTGGAAGAGCAATTGCAGCAGCTTCTCGGCGTGCCGGTCGCGATCAAGCTGTCGGGGAAAGAAAAGGGAAAGATCGTGATCCCGTTCTCGAACAACGACGAGTTCGAGCGGATCCTGCGACAGCTTCGCCGCGCCGCCTAGCGACCGCTCAGATCGATCCGCGGCGGAGCGCTCGGAATCTTGTTGGCGGGTTTTCGCGCCGGAGGCGCCTTTTTCGGGGCCGGCTTGGCAGGAGCGAGTGTTTCCATCGGGCTCGCTTTAATCGCGGATTCCGGCAGACTCTTTCGCTGCCGCTCGATTTTGGCGATCTCGTCGGGGGCGAACATCAAGCCTGTTTTCTTGAAGACAGCCCGCACCTTGTTCAATTGAACAAGGGTTCGAATTTCCGCTTCCGGCATGCCCAGACGGGCCGAGACCTCACGCAGCGTCTTCAACGGCAGCGGCATAAAACAATGCCTCCCAATGAGGGTCGCCAACGAGCCAGCGTCCGGCCGCCGGCCTGACAGATGTATCATACCAGAGAAACCGGCTGGGGCGAGCAAGTTACCGAGCCAATCGCTCTCAAGATCGCGGCGGCGTGCCGTCGACCGACAGCTGATAAACGGCCGAGTCGTAAAGAGCCGGATGGGCGAACACGACGTGATCTTTCAATCCGACGCCATAGTGAGCGCGAAAGTACGCGCCGAGCAAATCGGTGTCGGCCTTTTCACAGATAAAGTACGTTTGCCCGCTTTGACGCACGAGTGAAATTAGGTCTCGCGCGCCGAGTTCATGCATCCGCAGCCGGGTAAAGCCAGTCGTCCATCCCATCGTCATGACTTTGAAATCTGCCGGCAGCGCCTGGCGATCGAACGGCAATGTCACGAATTCAAAGGGAAAATCCCCGGCCCAAATCACGAACAATTGATTCGCCTTTGGGGCCAGCCCTTTGAGCATCTGCACGGCCGACGCGTGGTAAGAAACAAAGTTCGCATTTGATCGCCAGATGGCTGCGCCGCGCCATACGATCACGGAACCGATGGCGGCAAGAGCCAAAAACCGTCCGAACGGCATTTCCAGCCAACGAGCTGGCCGTCCGGGCTGATGCCGACCGGCAGACAAAACGATCACCGTGACGGCGCAACCGGCGAAAGCTGGACAGTAAACACGGGCTGGCAAGTGCATGAACCTGTAAATGAGCAGACAGGCGACGATAGTCACCACATAGCACGCAAGTGGAATGATCCAGACGGATCTGCCGATCGCGAGAATCGCGAGAGCCGCCACCCCGCATGCCAGTAATCCCCAGAGTTCACTATCTGCGGCCATTTGCTGGGTGAGCGCGAGCCACGGCCTGGGTGATTGCCAGTTCGTGGAAGGGGCAGCGTTGAGAATAGCCTGTAGTTTTTGGCTGTTGTAGCGATCCTGGTCCAAGAAGGCCCAGTTCCGCAACATCTGAACGTCGACGGGCAGCCAGCCCGCCTCGTTGAATGCTGCGGCCGTTTGTTCGTTGTATTCAGCGCGGTCGAAATCCATGAGCTCGACCCGCAGTGCGTTAAACGGAAAGAACGCTTGCCACGCCGCATCCCGACCGTAATACGAACGGTTGTATTGCGCGGCTCCGACGCCGAACGCGAGGCACGCCGCCAGGATGACAATCCCATATCGCGCATTTTTTTGCGACCAGGCACGCCACAACATCCAGAGGACCACGGGCGAGAGGACGACGAAAACCAGCCGGAAGGCGTCAATCCGAATCAACGCGCCGATCAACAGTAATGGGATCGCGAACCAACTGTGCAACGAGCCGCCGGGTGTGCGGATGCCGCTCGCCAGCAATAGCAGGCCGGCAATCCCGGCGAGAAATGCGACGCGGGTGAACTGAAGCTGCGTCAGAACGGGGATGCCCGCCATCCAGAGAAAGGTTCCCGTCAGGCCAAGCGTCCATTCCGAGAGATCATTCCGCAAGCAGGCGAAACAGATCGCCAACAGCGATAAGCACGCCGTGAGAAACCACAAACCTCCGTACCAGGGAATTTGCGGAGCGACCGCGTAGAGGGACTTCAATGCAAGGCCGATCAGCACATTGGAATAAATAAGATGCTCGTCGGGCCGATCGACGAAGCATCGCCCCGCGGCAATCGCATTCATGGCCGCGTCGTCGTTGGTTTCATAATGCGGGGTCAATGCCGCCAGAACGCCCAGTGCAAGCGATCCAACGAGAATCAGGCTGATCAGGAGTGGCTGCCGTCTATAATTTGGAGGCGCCGGTCCGCCGCCGGTCGCGTCCAGGTTGGCAATCTCGGGCCGGTTCGGGGCGCGCGAAGGGTTCTCGTCAGCTGACGAACTGAGATCGCTGTCGTTCGATTCCATCGTGCGCTATTCTATCCGGCCGCAAGTGAAGCTTTTCAAGGGTCTGCGCGACGGTTAAGCTCGATTGACGACCCGCACAATGCCCCTCGTGAGTTTCACCTCCCGCATCAGACTCTAAGTCCACGGAGATTCGATGGGCGGCCGGCCTGATCGTATTGCGGAGGCGAACCAGGCGGCAATCGCCCTGTTTTCGGCAATCGTTGCCGCGGAGATAGCAGTCATCGGCTTTCTCCTGCGGTTTGGTTTTTCGGACAACTCACCGCTCGAGTGGGCGAAATACGTCGGTTTGAGCTGGTTCCTGATTCATTTCTCGCTCGT
>CAYWOV010000248.1:3579-5542 GCA_964459965.1 uncultured Planctomycetaceae bacterium
TTCTACAACCGCGGCTTTTCGATCGTCTTCATTCCGTTCGGCGTGTTGAGCCTGGGGACAGTCGCCGTCAGTCTCGCGCAGAGATGGAGGGTTGTCGAACCACGGCTGACAGCGGATACGACGGCCGCAATTTCAACGAAGAATGAAATGCGCGATCCATTAAATCCGACGCCGACCTCCGCCGAACCTGGACTTCAGCCGATTGGAATTCTCTTTTGGTTTGTGCTGTCGCTCGGTTACATCGGCTTCTTGCCCTACGCCTCGAACTTCATGCCGAGCACAGGTTGGAACTCAATCGTCCTCAGCGAATCTTACGCTGCCGCGGTCGCCGTCTCTCTGCTGGCGATTGCCTCCATCTGCACATTTGCCGTGGATGCCTTCGTCTCGGGCAAGCGACCGGGACTGATAAGCGCATCTTTTGCCGCGATCCTGACTTTGCTCGTCATTGCCGCGATTGGACTCTTGAAGGTGTCGGTGATGCTCCTGCTGGTCGCCGTCGCGGGCTACTTTTTCTTGCGGCTGAAATTGTTTCGCTCGGTTTCCGTTTGGCTGTTGGCAGCGGCCCTGGTGCTCATTGCGGGATCGGTCTATCGGGCGGCTTCCAATCCCGGCTACTTCGCCTTGGGCGAAAGCCGGTTCGTTCTGTTCGGATTTCCGCGGGCGAACGTCGAACCGCAGTGGTGGCCGAATTACCTATTGATTTATTACGCCTGGGTCTGGACGCTTCTCGCCGTCCGCTTTTGGGAGAAACGGATTCGCACGCTTGGGGACCTAACGATTGCCTGGCGCGAGCGGAGACTATTAGACGTCGAATTCGTCCTAGTGGCGGCCCTGGTCGGAGCCGGTCCGAGCCTGATCATGAAGTATTCGAGCACCCACTATTTTTCGAATTACCAACAGTGGCTCGCTTTGGCGCTGTTGTTGTCGATCACGATCCGACGGCCGCGGATGTCTTCGATGATCACAATGGACGGCAACAGATCCGAGGATTTGTTCGCTGCTCCGGGCCGCCGCGGTGACGAGTCTGCTTTGGGAAGGCCAAGGATCGCGAGTCTGTTTTTGGGGCTGGTCGTCCTCAGTCTCGGGGGAACGCTTTTTTCCAACACGCTCGTCCTGCTGGACGGCATGGTCGCGACCAATCTCGCCGCGCGAGGCCATGCGTCGCGCCAAACGGGACTCGGCGTCGCTTTGATGCACGGCCGATTGCAGGAGGCGTCCGAAATCCTGAGGCAAACTGCGGCAAGTGTTGAGTCGCGGCTGAAATCCGACAAGAAAATCATTGCCGTCCTAAGTTCTCTGGACCAAATGCCGCTGACCGAGAAGCGGCGCTCACTTCTGTTTATTCCGAAGTCGAACCGCCAGTATTGGGAGTTATTGCATGGTCCGTACTGGCCCAAGGACGGTCCATTCGTCGGGCCCGCGCTGTCCGGGTTGGCGATGATCGACGGCCTGTTCGTTCCGACAAAGGACGATCCTTGGATCGGCCATGGATACGATCAGTACTCAAAGGCGGCGGCCTCCCGCGCGCAGCCGCCGCTTTCTCAGTACCTGCGCACGCTCCGCGATCGCTGCGCCAAAATGGGATTCAGCCAATTGATCGTGATTGACAGCGATCACAACATGAGCAAATTCGACTGTCCGTAAACCGCGAGCCGGCGAGTCCCAGATTTGTCAGGCGAGAACATCCAGCGCCGTGCCCCGACCGTCGATTCCGCCGACACTGTGGCCGTGAATGACCTGCCAGTCAAATGTCCGCAGACGCGAGAGGAGCCCCGCAAAGGCGCGTTTGAGCAGCACGCGGTTTATGTCGGCCTCGGGGAACTTGCACACATTGCGACGCAGTTCGACGGGGACGGTTCTGCATGCGAGTACGTCGCGACACCGATAAGCGATTCTCGAATCGCCACACGCTTGGTAGAGATGGCTGTCATTGCCGTCGCGAATCGGATGGATACGCACGCTC
>CAYWOV010000249.1:0-5515 GCA_964459965.1 uncultured Planctomycetaceae bacterium
TCGGGCCGGGAATATTTCCGCAACCGATGCGATTCAAAAGAACCGGCCCGCACCTCAGATGAGGTACGGGCCGGGCTTCTCATTCGTTACTGCGAGTCGACTTGGATGTCGCTCAGTCTTTAATCGCGCCTTTCAGCGAAATGCTGACAAAAACGGCGCCGTTGCCCTCCGGAATGGCATAGCTCGCCGCGGGCGGTAAATATTTGCGAATCGCATCGAATTCAGGCAGTTTCTTGAAATCGATTCCTTCGAAGATCTTGTTGAGCGGCGTGGCGGCGAGCATCTCCTGCGCCTTGCCGCTGCGGAGCATTTCGTACAGCGGTTTCAGCTGTTTGTCGGGCTCCTGGTACCAGATGATCGAAGTCTGTGCCGGAAAATGCTTGGCCAAGCTCCGATATTTTTCGGAATCAGCGAGCGACTTGCGATCTTTGTCTCCAACAATAACCTGCTCGATGCGGCTCACGTCAGTAGCGAACATCAAATAGTCGTTGACGATAGCCACTCCCATGGTTTGGTTGGAGTTTCCGAATTGCGCCAAACCGGGCACGGCCAGGTTGTAAATAATCTCGCCCTTGAAATCTCTAGCCTCGGCTTGGAAGTTCGGCAGCTTCGACAGTTTGTCGAGAACACCCTTCATTTTCTTTGCGTTCTTGATGCCAAAAGCGACCAGGATCCGTGCCGTTTGCGGCTTGCTCGGATCCGGGTTGTCAGACGTAATGTGGATCACGCCGTCAAGATTATCGATCACATCCTTCTTCAGATGGATTTTGAGATTGTCGTCGGCGGCCCACTCGTCGAGCTTTTGGGCCGTCGCTCCGGGTCCCATGATCTGGTCGGCAAGCCCTTCGACGGCCGCGTACGCTTTTGTGACGTCCCAATTGATGCCGATATACGAACTCGCATCATCCGTCACCCACTTCGGCGGGGTCTGTTTGGTCGCCGGGAAAGTGAAGACCTTGAGGACGCCGCTGGCTTCCTTATCGAGGCAAATCTGCAACCGCCATTCGGAATCGAACTCATCGGTCCCCATTTGAACCGAGCCGCCAATGGCCTTCAGATTGTCGAGGCCCAAGACCGGCAAAAACGCCATCGCCATGCCGAGGCTCTCGGCGGCCGACTCGTTCGACTTCACAAACGATTGCACAAGTGCGATCGGGTTGAGGTATCCGAGCAAGACGGGAGGCGTATGGCCCTTGTGGCTTGATTCGACGATCGACTTGTAAGCCGGAACGTCGGCCAGCGTGTCGGAGTGCTTGCCGCCCCAACGCTTGAGGATGTCTTGCGCAGCGGCGGGGCTGGTCGTCAGGATCAGCGTGTCACCTTTTAAGACTTCGACGAATTGGCTGCCGAAGTCCGGCTCGTCGGAATCCTCTTTTTTCTCGTCGCTCTTTTCTTTGTCTTTTTCCTTTTCTTTCGTCTTCTTCGTGTAGATGACCATCTGGGACCCCTCGGCGTCGCGAGTGGTCTTTTTGAAGCCCTCTTTCTCGAGACCGGCTGCGGCCTTTTCCAAGAGCGCATTGACCGTCGATCCGCTGCTCTTGCCGAAGTCGAGCATCACCGCCACGGCGAGCTTCTTAGCATCGGTTGGCAGGAGAACGGCCAGCGACACTTCGCCGTCTGGAATCGCCAAAACATCGTGAAGTTTCAGCCCCACATTCTTTTCGAATTCGTCGCCGAATTGTGCGAACTTCTTGTGCAAATCACCCATGAAGTCCTGGAGCTTGGGATCCTGCAACAACTGACCGAGGTGCGACGCTCCGAAGCGGGTCTTCAAATCACCCACATTGGGAACGGTCACGTACAGGTACGTGTTGGGCGGAAGCAAGCGATCGTTTGGTGCCTTTTCCGCGGTCCACGCCGGGCGTGACGCGAATGCGACCGCAACGGCAAGGCCGGTCATCAAGATCCGGCGAGCTAGAATTCGTCTCATGGCCTGGTCCAATAAGGGCTGTATGGGATGTCGGAACGTCATAGTCGGAAAACAAATAGCGCCTGCGACTGTGGGTACCCGCAGCGCGCCGAGTTTTGTCGGCTGTCATCGGGATACCGCGCCGCAGTGGCTCGGGTTTCGCGAAATCGGCGTTTTTCGGCCCTTTTGAGAACCCAAAACGCCTCGGGTCGACCGCCAGTTGTAACAGCCGGTTACATGGGTCACAAGACAACGGCCACTCGGCCGAACGGGGCCGACAAGGCGATTGACGGCTTACGGCTTCGGCGGCGACTCTAAGTTCCGGCGGCGGGGTGGGTCGAGGTAGCGATAGCCCGTGTTTGGATTGTTCTTGTCGAAGGCAAAAGAGTCCCGATTCGCCAAAAAATGCTTCAGGTACGAGACGGGAATCGCGAACCCGATCCCTTCGCCGAAGATGGCTTTCATGTTCGTCACTCCCACGACCTCGCCCCTGGCATTAAATAGGGGACCGCCACTATTGCCGGGATTAATCTGCGTGGTGGTCTGGATGTAAACCAGCCCCTGAAAACTGCGGTTGCGGGTGCTCACGATTCCCCGCGAAACCGAGCGTTCGAGTCCCAAGGGGTTGCCGATCGCGAACACTTCGTCCCCCTCTTTCTCTTCGTCGTCATGACTCAGGTAAACGGGCCGAAACGCGAAGTCGGGCTGTTCGGGGATCTGCAGCAGGGCCAAATCCAGGAAGGGATTGAGCGCGATAATCTTCACATCGTCGATCCGACGTCGAACGAATTCGCCCGCCGCGCCTCGGTGGAAAAGCGTAACGGCCACCCGCGTCTCCCGCTCGATCACGTGATAGTTCGTGATGCAATAGCCGCGGGAATTGATGATAAACCCGGAACCCAACCCGGCAGGAGTCTGAACCAAGACGACGCCCTCGCCGTACGTCGCTGCGAGTTCTTTCACCGTTCGGATCGGCAGCCGGGCGGTCATAAAACAATCTGCGTCCGCCGCGTTGACCACGGGCGCCGAATTACCCTTGTGCTGGCGCTTATTGATCATCGACGTCGGTACGCGAACCACGTCAAAGCCGAGATCGACATACAGGGCGTCAGACGCCTCTTTCAGCACGGGCGCGTCAATTTTTTGGCCCGTTTTCATCTCCAAGATGTCGGCAACGGCCGGCACCCCGCCAGTCAAGCCGAAAAGGGCCAAAACGAATGGGGTCAAACCGAGCACGGGCAAACCGCGTTTACTTATTTTCATAACTTCCTCATTGGAACCGAAAATCGGCGTGACAGGCGTCGCACCGCTTTTGCACGCGGCCGACCGCGTCGGTAAACGCGGCCGCGTCCTCGGATTTGACCGCGGCCGCGACGGCGGCCGCCGATTTGCTCAACTCGCTCGAGTGGGTTTTGTATTTCGCGTCGTCCGCGGAATCATAATGGCCCACCGCGATCACCCGTCCCAAGGCCGCCAACAGCGATGCCTCGTGGATCGCTTCCGCGGACTGCTTTCGCAGCACTTGCTGTGCGGGTCCGCTTTTCTTCAGCCATTGGAACGAATGGTCCATCCGCTTCATGATGGCGTCACGGCTGGCGACCTCGGAAAAGTCGCGCTGCGGCTGCGAAGCGGGTACGCCGGCCGGCACATTGCCATCCAACACATCGACGACCTGGTCGTACGGCGTTTTCGTTGCCTGGGACGCCGTGCTTCCGGGCGCCGAGGCTGCGTCGTGAATTTTCATGCCGAGGTCACGGATCAAAGGGGCGTTGTTCTTCCAGCTCACGGATCCCGCATGTTCGGCAACGATTTCGGCGACCACCGCCAAAGTCGTTCCGGCGACGGCAATTTCCTGGTAATGGCTATTGTACTTGCCCACGGACTGAAGTTGCGCGGCCAACTCATTTCTAATGCGTTTGACCTCGGCATCCAAGACGTCTATCTCGACAAGGCGGCTCCACTCATTCTGCCCCGCGCCCTCACTTTTTTCGCTGGAAGGCGGGCTTTTCTGCGGAGGGCTGCCGGCAGTGGAATTCGACGTTTTGTGATTCGCAGAGGGCTTTGCCGCAGCAGCCGCCAAAGCTGGGTTATTGCCGCCCGTCGAAACAGGTCCCCCTTCGGCCGCCACCGCCAGCGGATTATCGAAAAAGACGTCGTACGGCACGTCTCCCAGAAACTTTCTTCCCTGGGAGTCTGTCCGCACCTCAGCCCGCGTCTCAAAGCCGGTGTTGGAATCACTCTCCGACGGACGGGGTTGGCTCAACGTCCTGGCTGCGGGAACTTGTTTGGCAGTCGACGCAATTTTTGCCCCAGATTGGACGGCGGGCGAGGCACCAGTCCCGGAAACAGACGATCCCCCATTGCAACCGATCAAAATCAACACTGCGAGGGGTGCCATCCTGCATCCTGCCACACGCACCTTGCCGCTCCGTCCCTTGCCGGCTAACAGATTCGCTCGTGTCATCTTGCTCCGTTTTCTCGATCAATTATCCGGCACTGTGCGAGCGGGTGCAATCGTGGCGAGTAACTGACCGATCCCCGACAACGAAGACGCGTCAAATTCCAAGGTCGGGGACTTTTTTGGCTTTTTTGGGGCATAAAAAAAGGGGCGGGCACCCCAAAAAAGTCTCCCGCGTCAAACTCGCCGCAAGTTTTGTACTAACAGTTGGTAAACTGATCGTGAACCAATCGCATGTCCCGAGCATAATGGAATTGTCAGTCCTGCCTGTTTGCCATCCCGCCTCGAAAGGTACCTCTTTTCGATGACGAACGCTCTCCGTCCGCCCAAACTTGCGAATTGGGCAGGTTTCGCGATCGCCACGTTCTGCCTGTTTGCCGCACTTGTCCCCGTGACCGCGACTACCGGGCCACCAACCGCCAAATCCTTGGCCGATGAACTGCCGCGGATTCCGCCGGTTGAACCCGCCAAAGCACAGGCGACGTTTCAGGTTGAGCACGGATTTCGCCTGGAACTCGTCGCCGCCGAACCGCTTGTGGCCAGCCCGGTCGATGCGTGTTTCGACGAGAATGGGCGGATGTACGTCGCCGAAATGCGCGACTACCCCTTCTCCTGGGAACCAACCAAGCTCAACCCGCGCGGCGGCGGAAAAAAGGACGCCGGTGTTATCCGGCTGCTGACCGACACAAACGGCGATGGCAAATTCGATCGCAGCACGGTCTTCGCGGACAAACTGACCTGGCCGACCTCGGTCTGCTGCTACAAGGGGGGCGTCTTCGTCCTGGCGCCGCCCCATCTGTGGTACCTGAAGGACACGGACGGCGATGGCGTCGCCGATATCCGGCAAATCGTCTTCAGCGGCTTTCTCCGCGAAAACGTGCAGGCCGTGACCAACAGCCTCAAGTGGAGCCTCGACAACCGGATCGTGTTTGCCGGCGGCCGCAACGGCGGGACTCTGGTCCGCGACGGTAAAAAAGTCTTCGCGATTCACGGCCAGGACGTGTCGCTCAACCCGGCGACGCTCGAAGTTGCCGCGATCACGGGTGGCGACCAGTTCGGACTTTCGTTCGACGATTGGGGCAACCGCTTCGTCTGCAACAACAGCAATCACATCGAGCAAGTGGTCTTCGAGGATCGATACGTCCGTC
>CAYWOV010000250.1:0-5510 GCA_964459965.1 uncultured Planctomycetaceae bacterium
CTCCTACAGCCACCTCTACGGCTTGCCCACGACGGGCCTGCGGTTTTTTACGGTTTACGGACCGTGGGGGCGGCCCGACATGGCGATTTGGCTTTTCGCCGAAGCGATCCTGAACGACCGGCCGATCAACGTCTTCAACAACGGCCAGATGAAGCGAGATTTCACCTATATCGACGACATCGTAGAAGGCGTGGTCCCCGTGGCCGACCGCATCCCCGTTGCAAATGCGGCCAACCTGCCGGCCATTCCGAGCCCCGGAACCAGCGCGGCGCCCTTCCGCATCTACAACATCGGCAACAACGAGCCCATCGAACTCATCCGCCTAATCGAAGTCGTCGAGAACTGCGTCGGCAAAAAGGCCTGCAAGAACTTCCTGCCAATGCAGCCGGGCGACGTGCTTGAAACATATGCCGACGTGGACGACTTGATCCGCGCCGTCGGCTTCCGCCCGTGCACGCCGATCGAAATCGGTATCGGGCGGTTCGTGCAATGGTACCGCCAGTACCACGGCTGAAATTTGGGTAAGCCGCCACTTTGCCCGCCTTGCGCAAATTTTCTCTTTTCAAGGCGATTTCACGCTCGCCGGGACGATTGACACGCTCGCCCCTTGCCCGACGCCAATCTTCCCATCTTGCCGTGGTCTCGCTTAGCTGAAGATTTCCCCGTAAATCTTCGCGCCGTTACCTGAATTCCGCGCACCGCCCGTCGCCGACCTAAACGGCTGAGGCGAGTTTGCCGATAGTAACGAAAACAGCGGTTCTATGAACTGTAACGGCGCAATTCGTGTCGGTATCAAACGCCGCGGGAGATGGGGGGAGCCAGATGGCCAGCGATTTTGTTGGTGCCGGGCGGAATGCCTGGACGGTTGCAGTAGGTTCCCGTCTGGTAGCCGGCCTATTGGCAGGGGCCGTCTTGGCAACGGGGCCGGCGTTTGCGTCCGCGGACGAAGGCAGTCCGTCAACGAATGATGCCTTCGCGACCCTTCCCGCGCCGAATGCCCCAAGCGGAAACTTGCCCGACGCACCGGCGCCCGACGCGACTACCAAGCCCAAAACGGCGAAGAGGGCGAGCGAGCGAGACAGACGCATCAGCCTGAATTTTAAGTCCGCCTCGTGGTCGAAGGTGCTCAAGCGGGTTGCCAAGCACGGCGGCTTAACGCTTGTAATGAAAAGGACTCCGCCGGGTCATTTCACCCGCGACGATCTGAATCAGTACACGGTCGCCGAGGCGATTTGGATCGTCAATCATGACTTGGAGCCGACCGGCTATCGGGTGATTCGCCAGGGTCAATTCCTCATGGTAATGGACCTCGACGCATTGAGGTCCGATTACAGGCCCTCCGTGGCGAGGAACTTCAATCACGACGGTGATCCCGACTCGCCGAACGGTGTGCGGCCCGTCTCGGGGACTGAGTCGGCTCCTGAAACACCACAAGAAAAGGCGGCCAGCGACGCTGCCGACGCCGCAAACGAAGAGATCGCCAAAAAGCAGGTTCGCCTCGTGTATATTGCGACGCCGTGGTCGACGGTCTTGCCGCGGTTCGCTGAGCAGGCCGGCTTGATTCTCGTGATGAAACGTTGCCCGGCCGGCACGTTCCAGCATCCCGAATGGGGCAAGCACACGGTGCCCGAGGCGATCGAAATCATGAACAAGGAGTTGGACGACACAAACTTCCGGCTCATCCGCCAGGACAAGTTCCTGATTGTGCTTTACACCGAGGATCTGCGGACCGAATACGAGCGACCCATCGTCGGTCAGCGACGCATTCACGTGCCGCAGGCGGAGGACACTCCCCTTTCCCCGACGCCATCGCGAACACGATCGGCCATTCGCCAGGTTGGGAACGACGAGGTCTGGAGTTCCGAGTCAGCCTGCAACATTCCGGCGACGCTCGACGCTCAACGCGGGTCGGCCGATCCCGAAGTCGGCCCGATGCTTCTCGACACCGCCTCGGTCGACTCAACCCCTAACCGAGTCCCAAGCCGGTTGACGCCTACAAGGGCGGCCGAACCGCAGCGGCCGGAATTGACCGAGGATTCATCGGCGGCTGCCGAATCAGCTGTCTTTGTCCCGCAGCATGGTCGGGCATCGGTTGTAGCGCAGCAGATGTATCAGGCCCTGCGAAACCGGTCAGAATTGATAACCCCCGGTTTGCAGGGTCTGCCGAGCTTTCGAGTCCGCGACGTCGCCACGAAAAACAAGAACGCGGATCGGCGAACCGAGAAGTCAGACTCCGCGACCAGTTTCACGGTCGGATTCGATGCCGATCACAATCGGCTCGTGATCGAAGCCCGACCCCGACGTCTGAATGCCGTGCTGCATTTGTGCGACCGATTGGACGCACATTCCGACGGCGTTGGGCTGCCGATCGAACTCGTGTCGGCCGACGCAGAGACCTGTGCCGTCGCGAAGAGCCTGGCTCCGGAACTGGATCGCATCCTGGCCCAACGCGGACCGGGCGACGCATTAGCGCAAGCCAGTACGCCGCCGGCCGGGAATCAGAACGGCGCCACTCAAAGTGGCAACCAGCCCACCACGGGCCAGGTTCAGCTCGGTCAGCCGGGCGCGACAAGTCAGAAGGGGATTTCAGAAATCATCAAAGGCCTGAAAGGGGACGTGACGGTCGAATCAGTTCCCGAATTGGGCATTTTGATTCTGCGTGGCGGCCAGTCTGACGTCGAGGCAGTGATGAAGGTCATTCGCGAGATCGAACGGTTAAGTGCCGTCGCCACGCCGCAGATTCACCTCTTGCCCCTGCAATATGTGAATTCCGAATCGTTCGCCACGCTGGTCAACGAGGTCTACAGAGCCCTCTCGACCAGTCGCGCATCGGAAGGGACCGGCAAGTCGTTGATTCAGGTCTTCCCGCTGGCTAAGCCCAACGCGGTCCTCGTCTTGGCGCCTGAGGCCGACATGCCAGCGGTGATGAAGCTGGCCACTCAGTTGGACCAGCCTGTCAATCCGGAGCTTGAGTTTCAAGTCTATCGGCTCCACTACGGTTACGCGGTCCAAGTGGCCAAATCGGTGACCGAGTTCTATAAGAGTCCGAAGTCGTTAGGCACGACGGTGAACGTCTTTGCCGACGCGCGGACCAACTCGCTCATCGTGCAGGCACGGCCGCGCGATTTGACCGAGGTAGGACGGCTCATCGAAAAGCTCGACGGTCCGACCGCCTCGCAGGCGACGATCAAAGTCTTCCCGCTCTCCAACGCCGACGCGACCTCGATCCAGCGGCTCTTGGAAACGCTCTTCGGCACGACTCAACGGCCCGGTGCGCAGGGCCAGCAGCAACAGGGGCAACAGGGCCAGCAACAGGGAGCGGACGGAACCGGGTCGGAAGCGCAGGCCCCGACGGCGCTCAGGCTCTCGATCGACGCCCGCACCAATAGCATTATCGCGCTCGGTCCGCCGGACACATTACGGGCCGTCGAAGCGATTATCACACGGCTCGACAACAGCGACGTGCACCAGCGCGAGACGACAGTCATCCGCCTCAAGAACAACGCCTCGGACAACGTGGCCCGGGCGATCACCGAATTCGTCCGCTCGCAGCGCGAGTTGCAGCAGATTGATCCCGAGGCCTTGAGCAGCGTCGAACTGCTCGAGCGCGAGGTGTTCGTCGTCTCGGAACCGGTGAGCAACACCCTGCTCTTGAGCGCCACGCCTCGTTACTTCGCCCAGCTCAAGCAGATGATCGAGAAGCTCGACGCTCCGCCAGCCCAGGTCATCATTCAGGCGTTGCTGGTTGAAGTCGAACTCGACAACACGGATGAGTTCGGCATCGAAATGGGATTCCAATCCCCTGCTCTCTTCAACCGCAGCAACATCACCAACCCAATCACATTGCAGACGACGAGCACCGTCAACCCCACGACCACCGTGGCGCAAAACGTCCTCTTGAGTACGACGGCCAGTCCCGGTTTCCAGTTCGGGGACCCGTCAACCGGCCTGGGGACAAACCCTTCCGCAAACGCGAGCACGGTCGGCTCGCAGGAACTCACCAGCCTCGGCGTCGGCCGCACCAGTTCTGCAGTGCCGGGCGTCAGCGGACTGGTGCTAGCCGCCAGCTCCGGTGAGGTGAGCGCGCTCTTGCGTGCCTTGTCGTATAAGCGAACGCTCCACGTCCTAAGCCGCCCTCAGATCCGCACGCTTGACAATCGGCTGGCGTCGATCCAGGTCGGTCAGCGCGTGCCCATTATTCAAAGTGCGATCGTGAACTCGCTCGGCAATCTCCAGCCGCTCATTCAATACGATAATGCGGGTATCATCCTCACCGTGCAGCCGCGCATCACTCCCGACGGCATGATTGCCCTGGAGGCGTATGCCGAGAAAAGCCAGTACGAGATCGGGCCGACCGGGGGCGTGACGATCATCAGCCAGCCGGGTGGCCCGTCGTTGACATCCCCCATCAAGGACATCACGCGTGCCGAAGCGTCGGTCAACGTCGCGAGCGGCAACACCGTCGTCATGGGCGGCATGATTACGTCGAACGACCAGCTCACCACGACGAAAGTTCCCTGGCTGGGCGACGTGCCGATCATCGGCCAGGCGTTCCGCTTCGACTCGAAAACGACTAAGCGGACTGAACTACTTATTTTCCTCACGCCGCGCGTGATCCGCGACGATGCCGACGATGAGATGATCAAGCAGGTCGAGACCGAGCGGATCCACTTCCTGGTCGACGAGGCCGAAGCGATGCACGGCCCGATCCTGTCGACTCGGCCGCCATCTTTGGAAGAGTGTCCGCTGGAAGGCGTGCCGGTCTCCCCGATGATGACGCCGACGTCGCCCCTGTCGATGCCGACGGGGATGGCCCCCCCGCCGAGCGTTCCGGCTGGATCGCTGCCGATGCCGCCCGTACCGCAAATGCAGCCGCCGGCGCCGCTCACGCCGTCGACAACACCAACTCCGCCTCCGATCGGACCGGCGATGCCGCCGGGCACACCGACCACGCCGGGCGGCGCGTTCCCACAACGGGCTCCCGTGCTACCGCCGCCGGCCATGCCGCCGGTGGGCTCACGGCCGACGTACGACTTGCCTGTTCCGCTCTCGGGCACGGCGGGCACGGCAACCGGCTGGACGCAAACCTCTGCAGGACCACAGCCGTGCGCCCCTGTCGGTCGGCCGGTGAATCAATCGCAGTCCGCCGATGCGCCCGGCGCGGTGCGAGCCGTCTCCTTCGAAACGCCGGCGTGGGAGAACGCGAAATGAGGGATGTGGGAAGAGGAAAGAGGGGGGAGCACTGTCGCAGATCCCCTGCTTTGATGCGGGAGGTTGGGCTCCTGCTCCTACTATTAACGCCCGGCTGCGCGAGCCTGCCGCTGTTTGGATTGACGACGGCGAAGGTCGAGCGGGCCGACGCGAAGAATCCGGCTGTGGAGATTCTTGCTTTGTGGCAGGCCTCGGAAGGACCAGGGCCCAACGGTGTGCCGATTCGTGGATTCGCCGGGCAGATCTATTTCTTTACGCAATCGAGGCATGCCCCCGTCCTGGTCGACGGTAAGGTGCGG
>CAYWOV010000251.1:0-3951 GCA_964459965.1 uncultured Planctomycetaceae bacterium
GATGAGCTCGACCAGGCGTTCTCTCCGGATCAAGTTCTCCGCATGTCCGATCTGTACAAGCAGGTCCTCGATAAATATGCCTACCTGGACCGGCATGGAGACATGATTCTTTGCTGGGACAACGCCCGGTTCATGAATCATTCCTGCGAGGCGACCTGCTTGAGCGCCGGCTACGACTTCGAGGTGGCCGTGCGGGACGTCTTGCCGGGCGAAGAGCTGACCGACGACTACGGCACCCTCAACCTCGAATCGAGCTTCGCCTGCGCCTGCTCGCTGCCGACATGTCGCGGCGAGGTCGAGCCGGAGGACAGCGCCCGCAACGCCGACCGCTGGGATGAGCTGCTCCGCGAGGCATTCCCGTCGATTCGACGCGTGGCCCAGCCGCTTTGGGTGGCGCTGAACGAGCGGGACAAGAACGAGGTGCTGGTCGCCTGCTCAGACGTGTCGCGAATGCGGTCCTGCCGTATTCACCATCTGTTCAACGGCAAGGTCCATCCGGCGGCAATCCGCGAGGATGGCCTGCGGATGGAGATCGAAGCCGGCAGCAACGGCCGCAGCCACGAGGGGAAAAATCGGCGAGCCGTTGGCTGAGCTGGGACAGACAAGCTGGCGACTCGATCGAACTTGCCGTATTTAGTTCGCCCCGCGAACCTGGCTGAGTGATTTCGACTTTGCGGGATGGCGAATCAGCCAGATGTCGGTCACGTAATGTTGTTGCCGCCAGTTCATATTCCGCTCGTCGGGATTGACCCAGTTCAGCACGATGCGGCCGTCTTGCACGGCTTCGCTCGGGACTGAGAATTCCTGCTCGGTCACCTCGTCGTAGGTGTCGCCGCTGCGGATCAAGGGAGCCGGCTTGCCGTCGACGAGCAGCTCTGTCGGACGTTGCGAAAACAGCCGGACCGTGTAGGTCGACCCCGGGTCGAGGGCCGTGTAGGTCAGGCCGCTTGGAAGTCGATTGAAGTATTTGTGCCACGCGAACCGCACCACCCGCCGCTGCTGGCCCATCCACCGCTGCGTCGGCATGGGGATCTCACGAAAGCTCCGCATGGCGTCACCCCCGTTGAACACTTTCAGCATGTGGGGCGAACGGCCCACGTCTCCGAGTACGTCGTAGTAGCCGCCTTCGCCGGGATTTTCCCAGTTGCGGACGATGTCAATCTGCTTGAGCTGGGCCGATCGATCGGTCATTTTGGCGATCTGATCGAACTGGTCTTCAAGCCACCAGCGGTCGTTGAGGGGATAATTCACAAAGTCCATCAGGCAGCCCCGCTCGGGCCCGCTGCCGTGGTATTGCGGCACGCTCGTTTGATAGCCGATCTTGTGGAACAGCAAGTCGGCCAGCACTTCCGTCCGTTTGAGCCAATCCGGTCGGGGGTGTTGGGTGGTCGTCCGCTCGAGGATCGTCTTGGCCTCGCTTAATGCTGTGGGAATGCCGATTTGCTCCGCCTCGCCCAATTTGGCAAGGGCCTGCTTTTCCAGATCGGTCTCGTAAAGCTGCCGGCGCCGCGTGTAGGCGTCGTAATACGCGCGGAACAGATGGATGTCGAACCGCCAGTTGGTCGGAGAGGCAATGAGCCGCTGTTCCATCTGCTGCCATTGCCGGAGCGTGCCGTCGATCGAGCCGTTTTCGGCCATGCTGCCCCGCAAATTCGTCTCGAGCGCCAGAATCGCGTCGGCTCCGACCTGGGCCAGATCCGGGCGGAAGAAGAACCGTGCATACTCGGCAGCGATCTCCCGGACAGGCCGGTCCGGCTCCCAGCCCAGCTGCGTCCACAGATTCTTGTTGAAGTCGTCGTGAATGCCGTCGGAGTACGAGATGAATCCGTCGGTCAACCGGTAATCATTGTGGTAAATCGCCGCGTAATCGACGGGCCGCGGATTGACCGGCTCCCGGCCGATCGTCACGCCCCAGGCCGAATCGAGCCACGGAATCGGATATTGGCAGCGGACGATGTGTGTGATGTCGGGATACCAGCGAAGCTGGTACGGCTGGGGAAGCCGGCGGCGATAAACTTCCATCGACGGCCCGCTCGGCCCCATCACGGCCCCTCCGAACCAGCTCGGCCGCTTGGATTCGATGAACGCGAAGAAGGCATCGTCGTCGCCCCGATGGGGCCGCTGCAGCGAGATCCAGATCTTGGCGTGCGGATGATATTTCCGCAGCACAGCGGCCATTTTCTCGACGTAGGGCAAGAGATCCTTGAACACGTTGTCGCCGGGATCGCCGCCCGGCACGAACACGGCGTCGAGTCGCGGGACCGTCTTGTAAAACTCCTCCTGCTGACTGAGGAACTTGGCCGCTTTCGCCGGATTGGGAAGCAAAAAGTCGACCGGCACCCAGCACCAATGGTCGAGGTCATATTTGGCACATAGCGCACTCAGTTTGAGATTCATCTCCCGCCGGCTGTACTTCATCACGTCGGAAACTTTTCCCTCAAACGGAATGTTCTCGACCGCGTTGGCCCCGAAGATGACCATGTCGCGGAAGTACTGATCGAACTGCTCGACGGTCCAGGCGTCCCAACTATTGGCCGTCGCCCGGTAGCCGACCTGGTGGCCGCGGATGGGCCGATCAGGAGCCAGGTCGGCCGAAAAGTCGGACGGCACCGAAATTGTGCCCTTGCCCCATTCCAATACCCGCAGCAACTTGCCGACGCCAAACATCACGCCCCGCGGATCGCTTCCCGTGACGAACACCCGATCGGGCTGGCCACCCCCCGCGGGGAACACGCGAATACTGAAGCCTTCCGGCTTGCCATGTCCGACCTCCCCTGTGCTCGGGATGTGCTGCTTCCAAGCCGGCGGAGCCGACATCGTGGAAAGCGCGATGACGGCCTGCTTCCCTTCGGGCCATCGATCGGAAACGGACCAGCTGATTCCCGTTCGCTTGGCCAACTCCTCCGTGAGGATCACCGGCGAGATCTTCTCAGCAGTCGGCAGCGTTCCGCTGCGAATCACGACAACCGCGTGAGTCAAATCAATCGAGTCGGCGGCAGCTCCGGCGGTGGCCACGTTCAGACTGGCAAGTGCCGGAAGGGTGACAAGCAAGAGGGGGGTGAATCGACGCATGTTGGTGCACGTCTCTTAGGGGGAGGGAATTTGAACCACTTGATCCGTGGTTGTTCGAATCTTCGGTTTGTGGCTGCGTTTAGCCCTGGCGGGTGATCTGCAATCGTTGGGGCGGTCCCTGAGGTCTTTTCGGGTCCGTCGCAATGACCAGGCAGGTCTCTCTTCCTAATTCTCCGAATTCTGACCCCGATGACAACTGCCAGACGTGTCGGGAACGGTTAGAATCGCCGGATCGACCAGAATTCGGGATCCCCACCGCCTTTTCGAGAGCATGCAGATGAGAAAACAGACACAGAGCCTCGTCCTTGTCGCCGCCGCCTGGTTTGCGATTGTCGGAGTCGCGCGTGGCGACGGGTATCTGACATCGGTGGGAGAGGGGGACGAAAAAATTCCCGTCGTCGTCGTGCGGGGAACGCCCTATGAAATGGGCAAGCGGCTGGGCGAACTGACGAAGAAGGACGCCGTCGAATTCTGTCACACGGCACTCGAACTCGTGCAAGCCAGCGACACCAAGCGCTTCTCCAACGAGTCGCTCGACGCGGCCTGGAAGGCCATCTCGCCGCACACCGATCCGCGGTTTAAGGACGAGCTACGCGGCCTGTCCGACGGCACCGGCCTCTCGATGGATGATTTGCACCGGGCCCAGGCGCTTCCCGTCGTCGCCGATTATGCCTGCAGCAGCATCGCCGCCTGGGGCGCGGCGACGAAAGACGGCCATCTCTACCAGACCCGCAACCTCGACTGGGAACTGCATCTGACGGCCCAGGATCACCCCTGCATCGTGGTCTACATTCCCAACGAGGGCATTCCGCACGTCAACATCACCTTCGCCGGCTGCATCGGAGCCAACACGGGCATGAACGCCAAGGGCATCGTGCT
>CAYWOV010000251.1:4051-5501 GCA_964459965.1 uncultured Planctomycetaceae bacterium
ATGTACGGCAAGATCGGCGCCCCGGACATGATCGGCGTGGCCTGCAAGATCCCGATCAAGGGGACCAACGTCCTCGACGTCGTCTACGACGCGACCGCCCTCGAGTTCTGGGTCTCCTACGCCAAGAAAGAAGTCGAGGCGTACAAGCGGCCCTTCGTGCACGTAAAACTGAACGATTACGTCCACTGATCGGGACGGCGATAGACGTCCACGCGGGACACTCCCATATCCCCCCAGTTGCCTGACACGTGCCCGGCTCTGTGCGAGCGGACGGAGGTGCCCAATCCCAGCATCCCGCCTCTGGGCACGCCGGGACGCGTCTCCAATTGGCAAATCCCGGATGCGGAATTTAATTGACTCTGCCGAGCCGGCCAGTCTAAAAGGGATGGGTGGCGTCCATTCTTTGACCACGTTTGATTTGCGAATCACAGAGAGACTGCAGTGAAAGAAAGACCCGTGAAAAGCATCCTCCCCAAGGTCCTGTTGACCGTTGCGTTGGCACTCGTCGGTTTGTCGGCAACATCTGGGTCTGCACAGGCGTTTCAATACCCGTACGCCGGATGGTACTCCTCGTATACGGTTGGTTATTACCCGTACGCCGCTCGCTATTATGGCCCCGTCAGTCCGTATCCGATCGGGTACTACCCGTACGCTGGCTATTACGCGTCCCCGGCCCTGCCCGTGGCCTACGCCGCGAGCTACTACCCCTACGCGGCACCGTACTACGCTTACTCGGTTCCGTATCCGTACACGGTCGGCTACTACTCGTATCCAACTTGGGGCGTGGCCTATCCGTATGCGTACGGAGCCTATCCGTATTCCTACGGATACGGGTTCGGGTTTTAACGCGCAGTTTTGTGCAACGGTCAGGCGAGGTCGAACCGATCGAGGTTCATCACCTTGTCCCAAGCGGCAACGAAGTCGTTGAGGAACTTCTTCTGTGCGTCGGAACTTCCGTAGACTTCCGCCAGGGCGCGGAGCAGGGAGTTCGAACCGAAGATCAGGTCGACACGCGTGCCGGTCCACTTCCGCTCGCCCGTTTTGCGATCGCGGCCTTCGAAGACGCCTGGGTCTTTCGGGACCACCTTCCACTCCGTGTGCATGTCGAGCAGGTTCACGAAGAAGTCGTTGGTCAGTGCCTCCGGCCGTTTGGTGAAGACACCGTGTTGCGTCCCCCCGAAGTTCGTCTTCAGGACGCGCAGGCCGCCCACGAGCACCGTCATTTCGGGCGCGCTCAGGGTCAGTAATTGGGCCTTATCAATCAGCAGCGTTTCGGAGGGGACCGAGTACTCTCCCTTGAGGTAATTGCGGAAGCCGTCCGCGATGGGTTCGAGCGGGGCGAAGGATTCCACATCGGTCTGCTCCTGCGAGGCGTCCATGCGTCCCGGCGTGAAGGGAACCGTGACCTCGTGACCGGCATTTTTCGCAGCTTTCTCGACGCCTGCGCAAC
>CAYWOV010000252.1:0-2949 GCA_964459965.1 uncultured Planctomycetaceae bacterium
TCTTGTCTATGGCTTTCATCTGACTGTCAGCGAATTGTACGCTGTCATGCACTGCATTGTTATACGAGCGCCGCCGTCTCGGCGTTTGAGACGCTCCTGAATTTTTGAATAGAGACTCTAGCCCAACTTCTGCCGGCAAAAAGAGTTGCGCCAGCTCTGGAGTATGTAAACGCAGGTTGACAATCCCCACACCGCCCCCTAATTTAGACTCAGGGAGCGGTATGGCTAATCCGGTTGCTGACCCGTCGGCTGAATCAAAAATCTCGCAATGCGAAGAGGCCATCGCGTATCAATTTCGCGACCGGGCGTTGATCGAACTGGCTCTTACCCACGCGTCAATCTCCCGCACACGGATCGAGTCCAACGAACGTCTCGAATTCCTGGGAGACGCGATCCTGGGAGCGATCATTTGTGAGATTCTTTATCACCGCTTTCCCGACTATCCGGAAGGCGAGTTGACAAGGATCAAATCATCTCTTGTCAGCCGCACGACGTGCGCCGTGGTTGCAAGTCAGGTGGGGCTGAGTCGCTTCCTCATCTTGGGCAAGGGACTGATGACTCATCAGCAGATCCCCTCCTCAATTCTGGCTGGCGTTTTCGAATCTGTCGTCGGGGCGGTGCATCTGGACGGAGGTCCGCTTGCCGTTAAAGCATTCGTGGAACGTGCGATGGCCGGAGTGCTCGAGCAGGAAGCGGAGCCGCAATTAACCAAGAATTACAAGAGCCTCCTCCAGCAAATGTCGCAGAAGCAATTCGGGGCGACGCCGTTGTATCATGTGCTCGACGAAAAGGGTCCCGATCATTCGAAGTGCTTCAAGATCTCGGCGGCAATCGGGTCGCAGGTCTACGCCGCCGCTTGGGGGGCCAGCAAGAAAGAGGCGGAGCAGCGCGCGGCGCTCAACGCGCTGTGTGAGATCGAAGGCAAGCCGGTGCCCCACCTGGCCGACTGACGCGAGCCCGCTTTGAATTCCCGCCTTACGCGGTTGCGGTTCGCACAGGCTTGATCGCGCAATCGCTCGTAGTGAACGGTTCGAGCCACACCGTAACGTGGGATCATTGCCTGTGCTTGGCGCCGATTTACAAACGCACCAATGGAAGAAGCGGCCGGGAGAACCCGACCGCTTCTGCGTGTGTCGCAAATTCAGCGACGACGCTTCAAAGTCGCGAAGCTACTTCTTCGCCTTCTTCTTCGAAGCCTTTTTCGCCTTCTTTGCCTTCTTCGCAGCTTTCTTCTTGGCCACCGTAATTCTCCTTACAGAGCCAACCGTGTGACCGTCTCTCGCCGTTGGCTTACCGGGCTCTTCGTCGGCGTTGACGAATCACAAAATCGAAATCAGTGCCGACGTGTCAACCGTGACATGCCGGGTTGCAACTCCACTTGATCGCACTGCATGTTTTCGAGTTTCAGATTGAGGACTTCAACTTCGCCCGATCACTCGCACTCGATCATGAGGACTGCAACTAATGCGAGTCATCCTACGAATTTCGAAAATTTGTGCAAGCCATTTACGTCGTCTTTCGACGCGCGCGCTTCGTCGCAAGTGGCTGTCGTGGCGCGTTCTCCGCGTTTGACTCGTCTTCTCCGCGTGACGTAAGTGCGTCCGAGATCCGGCGCGCGAGGTTCCGGCTCTTTGCAGGCGCGCGCGTTTTATTCGAAAAAAATAGGCATTTTTTTCGATTTGCTTCGCGACGCCGCTGAAATAGACGATTTGCGGCGAGAGTTTCAAAGTGATCGCATCGCTTGGCGACGAGCGCGCGCAAATCGAAAAACGTTTCAAAAAAAATTTTCAGAAATTTTTTTTTGTTACGCGTGTGCGCTCACGATGCGAGCTGTTGTTGCGCGTGTTGCATCGCGGCGAAGCTCTCGCGCGCGATCCGCTCGCATCCCGGACTGTAGTCGAAAACTTCGACCGAGACCCATCCTTGATACTTCGCGCGCGAGAGAGCTGCGAAGATCGGGACGAAATCCGTCGGGCCCATTCCTGGGCCAAGCAGGTTCGAGTCGTTGACGTGAAAGTGGCCAACTGAGTCCGCGTAACGGGCGATCAACTCCGGAATTGGAATTGTTTCACCCCCCAGCATCGCTTTGACGTCTTGGTGGAGACAGAAGTTCGGCTGGTCAACCATCTCGATCAGTTCCATCGCCTCGGCACACGTATTGAGAAAATTGGTCTCTTGAGGCGTCAGTGGCTCGAGACAGAGCCGCACTCCCCGGTCGGCCAATTGAGGAAGTGCCGCGCGGAACACCTCGGCGGCGTTGGAGTAGGCGTTCTGGCGTGTGACGCCCGGGGGCAGACTTCGTTGCTGAGGCGAGCCGAAGACCATCAGGTCGCCGCCCAAGTCGGCGCACGCATGGCCCAACTCGATGAGGTAATCGGCCGTCGCACGTCGAACGGCAGAATCGGCCGAAGTCAGGTGCAGACCCTCGGTCTTCGCCAGCAACCAATGCAGGCCGATGACCGACAGCCCGTGATCCGCGGCCTGCTGTCGCATGAGTCGACGGCGCTCGCCGCTTACCTCGCCAATTCTACGCGCAAGTGTAAACGGCGCGACCTCGATGCCCGTATAGCCAACCGAGGCGATAAACCGGCACTGGCGTTCCCAGTCCCAATCGGTGAACAACTCTTGGCAGATCGCGAATCGCATTGAGGGGCCTCTTCAATTGGCCGGCAAAAGTCGGTTCTTTGGAAAAGACGGCTTGGCCGTGCGAAACGGAATCGGCCGCACGCCGATACCGCCCGCAATTCGCGCGCGGCGTGTCGTGCTGATTATAGGCCCTCGGACGGACTTGCCGACAGCGCGGGCCGAGCCGATGGCACAAGCGTGGAGAATTGGACGAAGCGTCTCAAGCACGGCGAATAGGTTGACGACGTAAAAGGGGAGGATCGACGCATACGTTTTTTCCACAATCCAACTGGCCGTCGATTTGACGGCTCAATCGAGGGCGAA
>CAYWOV010000252.1:3049-5501 GCA_964459965.1 uncultured Planctomycetaceae bacterium
ACGTTTTTTCCACAATCCAACTGGCCGTCGATTTGACGGCTCAATCGAGGGCGAAGCAATGAAAAACGCAGCTTGGGTATCAATCATAGTCACGTTGGCGCTGACCCACGCGGGCAGCAGCGCGACGGCTGGACTTTTCGGGGGCTACTCCTGTTGCCCCGCGCAATCGTGCGGGGATTACGGCGCGGGAAAGACCTGCTGCCCGGCACCGGCGTGCCCGGCACCAACTTGCTGCCCCGCACCAGCGTGCCCGGCGTACAAGACAGTTTACGAGACCGTCTGGGAGAAGCAGTGCCAGACTTGCTGCAAGACGGTTTACGATCACGTCTGCGAGCAGGTTCCGTACTGCCACACGAAGCTGGTCTTTGAGACCTGCTACAAGGACTGCTGCTTCACTTACTGCAAGCCTTGCTTCCAGACGTGCTACAAGGACGTCTGCTACACGAAGTGCCATCCTTGCCGCCAGACGTGCTACAAGGACGTCTGCTACACGGTCTGCAAACCCTGCTACACGACCTGCTACCGCGATGTGTCCTGCACGACCTACAAGACGGAGACGCAAAACTGCACTCGCGACGTGTGCTACACGGTCTGCAAGCCGATCGTTGAGAAGAAAATGGTCCCCGTCTGCTGCGGTGAATGGCAGAACGTGACCGAGACGGTTCCGGGCGCCGTGATGGATCAGTGCCAGTGCGATCCGGGTCATTGGGAATATGATCCCTGCACTTGCTGCTGCATGTATCACGCCGGCTGCTGCCACGTTGTGAAAGTTCAGTGCCCGCCGACGACCTGCTGCCGCCGCGTCTGGGTCGAGAAGACGGTTCAGCAAGAAGTCTGCAGCACGCGATACGAGTCCGAAGTGAAGCACTGCCAGGTTCCCTACACGGTCTGCCGCCAGGTGCCCTGCACGACGGTCCACAAAGAGGCCTACACCGTTTGCAACTACACGCACGAAGTCTGCCACAAGACGGTTCCCTACACCGTCTGCACTTGGCAGAGCGAAGTTTGCCACAAGCAAGTTCCTTACTGCACCTGCTCGTGGACGAAGGAAGTTTGCCACAAGCAAGTCCCCTACTGCACGTGCCACAAGGTCTGCGAGACCTGCTACCGGACACACGTGCGGTGCGTCCCGCGGACGGTGCAGTACACGGTGACGAACTGCGTTCCCCGCACGGTCTGCCGCCAGGTCCCCTGCAACACCTGCCAGACCTGCGAGAAACCAGCCTGCCCGACGCCTTGCCACTAATTGAGTCGAAATGACCGCGCGATCGGCGGCTCCCTTCGCCCGAGCGGCCAGATCGAAAAAGACTTGCGTCGAGCGGGGACGGCCAAGACGGCCGTCCCCGCTGCTTTTTCGAAGGGCGCCATCCGAAATTGCGATCAAACTCGCAACGAACGGCTGGTCGTAGCCCGCGATGTTTCGATCGCAGTTTAAGCCGCGCGACGCTGGCTGAGCCGGCTTCGCACCGCCGGCGCGTTCTCAACGGCCGTCCGCACGATGCCAGCAATCCGCAATACGGATGCTTGGTCGACCTGCAGGCCCGTCGGTAACGCGAGCACTCGCTCGGAGAGAAGCTCCGTGATCGGTAGCGATGGCGACGGGCACTGAGCAGAAGTGCGATACGCGTCCATGCGATGACAGCCGGGGAAAAAATACCGGCGAGCCAGCACGTTTTCTGCCGAAAGAACCGCCGCTAGCTCATCGCGTGACAGCCCCGCGGCACGCTCGTCCACCTCAATCACGACGTACTGAAAGTTGCTGCTTTCCTGCGCGTCGCACGGAACGAATGTGATTCCGGCGATGTCCGCCAGCGTGCGGCGATAGCATTCGTAATTCGCCCGATTTGCAGCGACGATGGTCGCCATGTTGTCGAGCGACGTGAGACCAACGGCAGCGGCCAGTTCGCTCATCTTGCCATTCGTGCCGATGGCCGTGACGCAATCGTATCCAACGAATCCGAAATTGCGCAGCAGCCGAAGCCGCTCGGCAAGCACGTCGTCGTTGGTGGTGATGGCCCCCCCTTCACCACAATGAACGAATTTGGTGGCGTGGAAGCTGAAGACCTCACACGATCCAAACTGTCCGATCGCCCGCCCGCGATGCGTGCATCCGAAGGCATGGGCCGCATCGAAAAAGAGAGCGAGATGTCTTCGAGCCGCCAGATCGGCCAGCGATTCGACATCGCAAGCGCGTCCCCAAAGATGGACGCCCAAGATCCCCGTTGTGCGGGGAGTGACGAGTTCTTCCGCGCGGATCGCATCAATTGTGTGCGTCGTGCGGTCGACATCGCAAAAGACAGGAGAGACGTGCTGCCAGGCCAGCGCGTGCGCGCTGGCAATGAAAGTGAACGCGGGAACGATCACCTCGCCGGACAATCCAAGGCCCCGGATGGCCAACTCCAACGCGATCGTCCCATTGGCTACGGCGATGCAGTGCTTGACGCCGACTTCT
>CAYWOV010000253.1:0-5495 GCA_964459965.1 uncultured Planctomycetaceae bacterium
AATGGGACCGGAAACGGCATGGGAATCAATCCCGTGACGGGTCAGCCGGTCCCGATTCCGCCTCCTGCGCGGCCGCTGGGAGGAGCAGGAGCCAAGGGTGGTGTGGTTGCCGGAGCTGCCGCTGCTGCGGGTAAGAAGTAAATTCAATCTGGCAGGTCATCTCGCAACCTGATAATCGCGAGATTTAAGTCGGCCGGGGAAAACGATCGTTAAGGTCGTTCTCCCCGGCTGAGTCGTTGATTGAGTTCGTCGATGAATGAGGGCAGGTGCGCGACGGACGGAATCACGGCATGTGCGCCCGCGGCGAGCAATGTCTTCGCGGCAGCCTCCGCTCGCCGTGATTTTTCAGGAGCGGGCAATGCCCGCCATTCGTCGAGATCCATTCCAATCTCGCTACCGGTTTCGGTAATGCCCACGCTCCAGCAAGCTGCGCTTCGTCCCTCCTCAATGTCCGGCACCGTATCCCCCACTTTGAGGACCGCGGCGGGCGAGTCGACGCACGCGTGTTCCATGTTGCGGAAGATCATCCACGGGGCAGGGCGGCCGGCCGAAACTTCGTCCGGAAAAACACAGTGATCAGGTTCAAATCCCTGCGTCCGGGCCGCCTCGGCCACCGGGGCTCCAATCGCAGTGGGATAACCCGTCGTTGTCCCCATCTTAATTCCGCGCTTCCGCAATTCGCGGGTGCATTCAACAACGCCGGGAATGACGGTCGTGCGCTCGAGGGCGGTTTGCGCCTGGAGCGGCAGGAACCGCTCGTAAAGCGCATCACCATCGGCCTGCGTCGGCCGTTTGCCGAAAGTGCTCGTCCATTGGTCGACAACCACGGGCGAATTCAAAATCGCGGCGATGTGATCGCGCTTGCTGAGTCCCATGGGCTTGCGGGCCTCGGCCTCGCTCAGTTCGAGACCCAACTCGTCGAATGCAGCGACGAGTGCCGCGATGGGAGCGATCGATCCATGATCGACAACAGTCCCGGCCCAATCGAAGACGACGAGCCGGATTCCCAAATCAGGCACTGACTGCATCACGAGATCGCCGTTCGCACGCCTTTTAGAAACTCCTCCAAGGGGGGCGTTTCGAGGTTGGGGATTTTGGCCGCTTCATCCCACAGTCGAAGCCGGACCGCATCCTGGAAGTACGGATGCTGTTCGAAGTGCCGCGCCTGTGACTCGGTGAATGGGCCCCCCTGCAGTTTCAGGCTAAGCCGTGACGCGTCTGAGAGCCGCGCGTGATACGCCGGGTCGACCGAGCAGCGATAGCGCTTGGCCGCGACATGGAGGCGAACCGGTTCGACGACGTCGGGCCCAAAGTGACTGGCGAGCCACTCTGCTCCGAGCGCCTCGTGCCGGTCATCAATTCCGGCGTCTGCACAATCTTCCCCCAAATCGTGCAGCAAATGGCCCACGTCATGCAATAACGCGGCCGTGACGAGCGCCGCCGTCGCCTTGTTCTGCTCGGCTTGCCATGCGGTCTGCAGCGCGTGCTCAGTTTGGGTCACCGGCTCCCCTGCGTACATTTCGCTGCCGCGATGTGAAAAAAGGCCGGCAATCTCGGAGATCAGTCCGTCAGCTTCTTCCGCAGTCATGCACGGGACTCTTCACTCTCGGTGTATTGCGCCGCAAGATGAGCGGATTTCGCTCGCTCGCTGAGGATCAAGTATGCCACGGCGACCACAAGCGTCAAGCAGCAGACGCCGGCCAACGACAAGAAGACTCCTGACCACTCATAACGGTCCGCGATTTTCGCGATGCCCCACCCCGAAGCGGTCGCACCAACATATCCGGCCCCGTCAATGAGTCCGGCGGCCGTCGCGCTGCCGCGTTTGCCTCCCAGATCGAGAGCCATCACCCCGCTCAAATACGAATACGGTCCGATCAGAAAGAATGAAGTCACCGCCAACAGGGCCATCGCAAGGATCGGCCGCCCCGTAACGTCGATGACAGCCATCGAGCCGAGAGAAAAGATCAGCACGACCAGCGAAGGAACGACCACGCGGCCGTGCCGTCCACCCCAGCGGTCCGACAACATTCCCGCCACAATTGCGGCGACTCCGCCGGCGAGCGGAAAGACGAGGCTGGCGATCCCCGCCTGGCCGGACGGCAGGCCGGCCACGTCCTTGAGAATCGTCGAACTCCAGTTGTTGAACGCCTCCCGAATCAGCGTAAGACCGAAATTGATCCCGCAAATCGACCAAAACAGCGGGCTCTCGATAAGCGGCAGCAGGAGTTCAAAAAAGGGGACTGTGTCGGCAGACTGTCCAGCCTCGCCGAACACGTTTTCCGGATTGGCGCTCGGCTCTTCCAACCCAAGCTCCTTCGGACTCGAGCGGAGCACAAAAGCCAGGACGACGGCAATCACCCCCAACGTGGCGGCAGCGATCAGGAAGACGCTCCGCCAGTTTGCCAGGACGGCGAACGGCGACTGGGGGAACCGCTGTCCGATTTCCACAAGTCCGCCGAGATAGCCGCGGTCGATCGCATCGCCGAACAGAAAACTCAGCGAGAGAAAGCCCATAATCGTCGCCTGGCGATGGGCCGGATACCACCGGGACGCCGTCTTGACGAGCGCGTTCCAGCCCATCGATTGGAAGAAGCGATTGGCTCCCCAAACGACGACGAAGACCGGCAGCGCGGTGCTGATTCCGAAAGCGGCCGTGCAGGCGACCGTCGCCACCATGCCGAACAGGAACATCTGCCGGCCGCCGATGTAGTCGACAATCAGACCATTGACGACCTTTCCAACCGCGTACGTCAACACGCCGACGCTGGCGATCAGTCCGATTTGCTCCTTCGTCAGGCCGTGTGCGGATCCCTTCTCGACCATCAGGGGCGTGGCGATGGCCAGGCACGATCGGCCCAGGTAATAGCCGGCGTACCCGACAAACAGGCTGATGCCGGTGATTTGCTGCCAGCGCCGCAGCTTCGCTGCGGATTCCGAATTGGAGACCGCTGAATCAATCGAGTTCAAACGGCGTTTCCTCAGCCGGCTTACGCCGGCCGCTCGGGGGACCGGCGTCAGTTGTTGAGGGTGACAGGACGGTCGGCGATGGCCCGACGCACAGGGGAGGGCAGCGGTCCGTTCACTCCTTTGATTGACCGCCAGAGAATTTCATTCAGCTCAAAGTCGTTGACGCGGTCGTATTCGCTGAAATCCATTTTCAGCGAACGCGCGGCTCCGTAAGCCGAGGGGCTGTTGATTTCGTTGACGTCGATTTGCGCGGGGAGATGCTCGTAAGGAGTCGTCAGGGCGGCATCGGTGAACGAAGCAAACATGGGCCGTGCGGCCGCATCGTATTGGCTGAGTGGAGGCAGGCCCAGGATGAGTTCGATCGTGCGAATCATACCCGCCGTGCTGTATTGAGTGCTGTCGACAGCCTTTCGCCGCGTGTAAGGACTGATCACGAGACCGACGGTTCGGTGCGCATCGACGTGATCGGGACCGTTTTGGGCGTCGTCTTCAATCACGAAAATGGCAATTTGCGGCCATAACGGGCTCTTGCTGACCGTCTCAACGAGTTGACCCAGAGCCAGGTCATTGCTGGCGACGCAGGCCGCCGGCGTAAAGGTGCCCGGTCGCGTCCCCGTCGTGTGGTCTTCACCGAGACTCATCACGATGAACTGTGGCAAAGTGCCCTTGCGTTCAAATTCCTGGAACTCCTTGAGGAAGATGGCGACGTTTTCCGTATCGCGCTGCTTGCGGCCCGGGATCTTGGAGATGCCATATTCGGGACACATGTGACCAACCAACCCCGGCACGGCAGCGTCCATCCGCAAGTTGCCGTCAGGTTGGCTCACCCGGCGGCCGTACTCGCCGTAACTGCGGTAAGTCAGACCGTTGCGCGCACAAGAATCCCAAAGATAGCCGGACGGTGCTTTGGACAGGTTGCCTTCATCATCGTCGTCGACCCCTTTGCGTTGTGAGTAGGTCAATTGCCAGTCGCGGGCGACGTAATCGGTGTTGTAGGCCATCGTCGACCACGGGTGCCCGTCTCGCGAAACCTGGCCGTTGCAATACAGGTTGTCCAAGAGGACAAATTCCCGCGCCAGCTTGTGGTGATTCGGTGAGACCTTTTCCCCGAACATGACGAGCGCCGGATCTCCGTTGCCCTCTTTGACGTCGCCGAAAACCTGATCGTAGGTGCGGTTTTCTTTGATGATGTAGATCACGTGCTTGATCGGGCACGGATCCCCCACGCGATTGGGGATGACGGTGTTTTGCCGGATCGGAGAGCGACTGAGGAGCGCATCCGAGTAGGGGCAGTTGGCGTAGACCTGTGCCGTGTAGGTCGCGAGCGTTTTATCGTCCGGGACCGGAACAATCGACAACGCGCCGGACAACGTCGTACCGATGTAAGGAAACGGCCGTCGTCGCGAACCATTGGTTCGCGCAGCATCAGCCTCGCGGGAGGCCTTGCGAGAGATGGGGTTGGCCTTCGTTTGCAGGCCCTTGCCGACGCCGATCAATATGTTCTTTCCGTCACGGGTGACAGCGATCGCGGTCGGATACCAACCCGTCGGTATGAAGCCTTTGACCTGACTCTCGTTCACCGCGTTGATGTCGACGACGACCACGCAGTTGTTGTCGGCATTCGCGACGTACAAGGTCTTGCCATTGGGCGCGACGGCCAGCGCGTCGGGAGTGCTCCCCTCAGGCGCTTTGGGAAACAGGGCGGTCGAAATCGTCTCGATGACCACGCCACGTCTCGTGTCGATGACCGCAACATTGTTGGTCGACGCGCAGGCGACGAACAAACGGTCGTCTTTTGGGTTTAGCACGAGCTGGTTGGGATGCTCGCCGACGGCAATTCGCTCGACGACCCGGAGATCTTCGGGCCGCAGCGCGAAAACGGCCCGTCCTGACCAGTCCGACACGAAGAACAGGGCCCGATTATGCGAGAGGACCACATCGTAGGGGCGGCCGCCGCAAACGGTCGACTTTGTGACTTTGCTCAGGTTGAGATCAATCGCGGAAATCGTCCCGCCGTCAATATCGAGCGAGTAGAGCGTCTGCGTTTTGTCGTCGAGGAACAAGCCGCTCCGAAAGGTGTGTGTGCCGCGGGTTCCATTACTTCCGGAAGGGGCTGACGAACCCAAAGAGAGATCGGGGCCGGCCGCAGAGAGCGAATCTCCGTTCAACGTGAAGGGATACAGTCGCCCGCGGCCACCACCCGACCACCAAATGCGTCCTTCATCGGTGCTCGCCGCCAATCCAAACCAGCTTTCGGGAATTGCCTCGCCGGCGATCACTTTGTGCTTTTCGACATCGACCAAGGACAATTGATGTTTGTTGTAGCCACTCGTCGCGACCAGAACGCGCCGATTGTCCGCGAGCGGAAGAATATTGAGGGGCAAATCCGTCAGGACGACGTGCTGACCCGCCGGCGTGAGCACCCATCCGTTTGGAAGTAAGAATCCCCGTGACGTGGGCCCGGCGGTTGCGGGCTTTTGATCCTGCACCGGCGGTTGAGCGTTCATCAGACCAAGGATCAAACA